>JALYUO010000709.1 GCA_030853735.1 Chloroflexota bacterium | reverse complement strand
ATAAGCCGAGCGGGAGCGATGTAACCGGCTGCCACGCCGCGAGGGTGTGATTGGCTTGGATGGTGGTTGGGCGGACGTGAGTAGCACCGGGCTGCCGCCGCGACTATTCCATGCCAGTGTCGTCGTCGGCACCCACATCTATGTTTTTGGCGGCGACCCCGGCAACGGTACGCCGCTTGCCACCTGCTATGTGACCACCATCCAAGCCAATCACACCCTCGCGGCGTGGCAGCCGGTTACATCGCTCCCGCTCGGCTTATCCGACGCGGTGGCGGTCGCCGTCAACAACCGGGTTTATGTGATGGGGGGCTTTGACGGAACCACAACCCGCAACACGGTCTATCGGGCGACGGTGAATGCTGACGGCAGCCTGTCGGCCTGGACCCAGGACGCAGGGCTGTTGCCGGAAAGCCTGCTGCATAGCGCGGCCACCGCTGTCAATGGCTTTATCTATATGGTAGGGGGGGAACGCGCTGCTCCTCCGCCCAGCAAGCACGGCTATTATACCCATCCGAACGCCGACGGATCCTTGGCGGCGTGGAGTCCGACTCCCGATCTACCCGCACCCTATGGTAATGGGGTCAGCGGTCACATTGTCACCAGTTATACTGATGGCGCTAATAGCAAAGTCTTTGTGGCGACCGGTTTTGGCGGCACCGGTTCTGCGGTGCCTAATGTGTTTAGTGCCGTGGCCGACCGCGTGACCGGCGCGCTGGGTAGTTGGACGGCCAATGTGAACTACACGCAGAACTTGGTCTACTCGGCGGGTGTGACCTACGGCACGGCCCAATGCGGCGGCAACCTCTTTTTTAGTGGCGGCTTTCAGAACCAGAACCGCACTGCGACCGACTACGTCGCCACGTCGGTGCTTTCGCCGGCCCCCGACTACTTCGCCAGTGGCTGGTATGATACGGCCAATCTAGGTATCGCCCGCTTCGGTCACACGATGGTGGCAAGCAACGACGGGTGGCTCTATGTGATTGACGGGGGGGACTCGAACGGCAATCCTGTGGACTCGGTCCGCTATGGCGAGACCGCGTGTGCGGCAGCCGGCGGGGCGACTCGCGCACCCAGCGGAACTTTCCAATCGCGTACCCTGGACACCACCCGTCAGAGCAGCCCTTTCTACAGCCTGTCGGTGAATACCACCATTACGGATGGCCTGCCGATCACGCTCACCTTCAGCTACCGGTTCAGCAATAGCCCGAACCTGACCGAGACGTTTTCATCGCCGATCAGCCTTGCGCCCGGTATTAGCCATACCACATCGATCAGTCTGACAAGCATCTCCGGTGAGTATCTTCAATATCAAGTTAATCTGGCGCGCGATGACAGTGTGCTGACGAGCAGCCCCTACCTGAACTGGGTGCAACTCTTCTATGAGGGTACGCCGCCCCAACCCACCTTCACGCCCGGCCCGACCACGCCGACGGCCACGCCGGGAGCGACGGGGGGGGATCTGCTGATCCGGCAGATGGCGGCACAGCCGAGCGGGACGTTCCGCTTGGTGAGCGGGCGGGCGGCGCTGTTGCAGGCCAGTGTGCGGAATGTGGGGGTGGCGGCGGTGCCGGCGGGCACGCGGCTGGAGGTGGACTTTTATGCCGGGCTGACGCGGCCACCGGTGGCGGCAGACCCCAGCGACACGTTCGGCACGGTGACTCTGGCGCAGGACTTGCAGCCGGGTGAGGAGACCATCGTGCAGGCTTCGTGGGCTCCGCCCCACACGGGGTCGTATGACCTCTACGGTTGGGTGGATCGCAACGCGAACCTGTTCCCGGAGAGCGACTACACCAACAACATCACCGGGGCGCTCCGCACCTGTACGTATGCCACCGATGGGCAGAGCTTCAGTGATGTGCCGACGGGGGTGTACTTCTATACGCCGGTTGAGTATCTGGTGTGCCTCGGAATTGTCTCCGGCTATAATGATGGGACGTTCCGACCCTACAATAACACGACGCGCCAGCAGTTCATGAAGATGGTGACGCTGGGCATGGGCTGGCCGATTGTCACGCCCACGCCGGCCGGCGCGCATAGTTTCGCTGATATGCCGACCGATAGCGTGTTCTTCCCGTTGGTCGAGACGACCTACGCGCATGGCGCGGTTAGCGGCTATGCCTGCGGTGGGGTCAACCCGGCTAGCGGGGCGGCGGAACCGTGCGACGCGCAGCAGCGGCCCTACTTCCGGCCCGGCAACTTGGTGACGCGCGGCCAGATTGCCAAGATCCTGGTGGTTGCCAAAGCCTGGGAGCAGCTCAACCCGACCACGCCGCAGTTCACCGATGTGCCGACCACTAGCGCTTTCTACAAGTTTGTGGAGACCGCCTACGCGAAGGGCATTCTCGGCGGCTATACCACCGCCGCGCAGTGTCCGAGCGGGGTGCCGTGCTTCCTGCCGGGGAATAATGCGACGCGCGGGCAGATCAGCAAGATGGTGTACTACACGATCACGCAGCGGTAGCCGACCGGCAACGGACCGGCAACACTAGGGCGGGGCGCGCATGGGGCGCGTCCCGCCTTTTTTGCTGGCATAAGCATAGGCAGTTGTGGTAAGATTACCGGTGGCAAGTGGTCTGAGCGTAACGGTAGGGAGGGGCAATTGGCAAGTACGGAGCGCAGCGCCGAACCGGCTGCGGCAGGCAACGAAGTTCGCCGGGCGCGCCGCATTGTGTTGGCTGCGCCGGTGCCTCCCCTGGTTGAGCCGCCCATACTGGGCCCGGTGACCGACCCTGTTGGGCCACCGCTAGTCTCGCCGGTGGCGGACCCCGCACCTCATAATGGGCACGCCTCAGCGGTGGTCGAAGCCCCGCCCGTGCCCATTGCTCCATTGCCCCCTGTACCTGCTGCGCCGCTACCGGCTCCTGACAATGTGGCTCCCGATCCTGAACCCGTGCGTGCGGGGCGGCTATTGTTCCTGACCCGCCCCGCGCTGGTCCGTGCGCGGGCGTTGCTGTTGGGCGCGCTCGGCGTGGGTCTGGCGCTCTACGGCCAGAAGCGGGTGGTGGATGGGCAGATCCTGTCGGCGATCCATTGGTATACGTTGGGCTTGGCGGTGTTGCTCGTGGCGTGGCTGGGCACCTACCGCAACAAAAGCTTGCTGCGCTTACCGCCTCTGCCTGTGGCGGCAGCAACCCCGGTGGGGTCGGCACCGTTGGGCCTGTTGGCGCGCCGGCCTGCGCTCCGCATGGTGCCGCGCTATGTGCTGGCGCTCGCTGCGCTGGGCCTCAATCTCTACAGCACCACGTTGATCCGCGCCGGCGGCTATGATTCGCTGTCTGGTGGCCTGGGCTGGGCGGCCAGCTTGGTGCTGCTGCTGGTGGCCTTTATCGGCCACCGCCCGCTGCTGGGAGCGGATGCCGATGCCACCGTCCACGAAGTGGAAGACGGGACTGACTGGCAGCTCTCGCGGCGCGCCGAAACGGTGCTGTTCCTGGGCATCGTGCTGCTGACCTTTGCCCTGCGCCTCTATCGGCTCGACGATTGGACGATGGGCGTTCACGGCGACGAAGGCGAAGCCGGCATGGACGCGACCAACATCCTAGAAGGCCATCTTGCGCCGCTATTCGGCGCGGGTTGGTTTGCCCAGCCCAACTTCTACTATTGGGGTGTCGCGCTGGGCATGAAGGTGTTTGGCGTGGGGCTGGGTGGGTTGCGGGCGTTCTCCACGTTGACCGGGTCGCTGATGGTCGTGCCGCTCTATTTCCTGGTGCGCCGCTGGTTCGGGGTGCGAACCGCCGCCATTGCCAGTGTGTTCCTTGCCATCTCGGCGGTGACGATCCATTTCACGCGCGCCGAATTCAGCAATATCACCGCGCCGCTTTCGCTCACGCTGGGCTTTCTGTTCCTGGCCCGTGGCTTGCAAACGCGGCGGCTGCTCGACTGGGTGCTGACGGGCTACGGTTTCATGTTGGGCCTCTATTTCTACAACGGCGGGCGACTCAATCCGTTTGTCGTGGTCGGGGCGGTGGTCTATCTGTTCGGCTTGCTGCCGTTGGCGCGGCTGCCGGGCGTGTATCGGGCCTTGCGGCGCGCCCAGCCGGTGCCCCATCGCCTACGCGCCCTCGGTGGGGCACTGGGCAGCCAAGTGCGGAGCGTGGCCCTCTACATTCCGCAGATCATCGTGCTGTTGCTGGCCTGCGTGTGTGCGGCCACGCCGTTCGCCGCGTATCTGACCGACAATAGCGCCGTACTTAACGGGCGGGCCAACGAGAAGCTGATCTTTAACCCCGGCAACGAGGGCCGTATGGTGCAGCAGCATCAAGCGACCCACGCGCCGCTTTATGTCGGCTTGCGCGTGCCCACCCGCAGTGATGTGTACCCCTTTTCGCCGCTCGTCTTTGAGCAGACCCCGCTGAGTGTGCAGGTGCTGCGCGATGGCTTTTGGCCGCGTGCTCTATGGGGGCAAACCGTCGTCACCCTGTCCGTTTTCACCTATCGCTGGGATGCCAGTTCGGTCTATACGTACACCAATGCGCCGGTCACCAAACCGATAGAAGCCGCGCTGCTGATCATCGGCTTAGCTTGGGCGTTGTGGCGCTGGCGCGATGCGCGGCTGGGCTTGGTCTCGCTTTGGTTCTGGTCTACCGTGATCGCCGGGGGCGTGCTGACGATTGACGCGCCCTATATGGCGCGCATCATCGGCATCGTGCCGGCGATGGCGATCCTGACCGCGTTGCCGGTGAGCAAATTGTGCGCCGAGTTCGTCACCGTGTTTGGCCGCTTAGGTCGCTCACTGCGTCTGCGCCGGCTGGGTCAGGGGTTGACGGTTGCAGCGACGGCGGCCGTGTTGTTGGCGCTGGGCGTGCAGAACTTCAGCGATTATTATATTAAATACGTGGCCGTCTGGCCGTTCAGCGAAGTTACGGGGCAGTCGGCATTTGTGCGCGATACGAACAACGCCGCACAAGCGGCCGGTCGCCCGCGCCCGTTCTATTACGATGTCGGCGCGCCGTTGATCTTCTGGGGGCACGGGGTGAACCGCTTCCTGAATCACGGCACCGACGGCACCGATCTGGCGAATGCGGCGGACACGCTCCCCGTGCTAGAGGCCGGCGACCGCGACGTGGTGTTCATGGTCTGGGGCTTGAACGCCCACTACTTGACCGTGCTACACGACTACTACCCAGAAGGCCGCGAGACTCCGTTTTATTACGGTGCGCCGCCCAATCCGCGCGTGCTGTTCACGGCCTACCAGATCCCGCGCGAGGCGTTAGCGGCGCGGCGGCAGTTGCTGGCGAGCTATGCGCCAGCCACGGGGCCGACCGTGACGCGCCAGGAAGCGGGCTTGGGCACGCGAGGGACTCCGCCTGCTGGGTTGACCTACCCGGTGCAGGCCCGTTGGAGTGGTGGGCTGGTAGCCCCGGAGTATGGCCGCTACCGCTTCCATCTTGATAGCCCGGCGGGCGGCAGCCTACAGATCGACAACACGCCGGTGCTGACTAAGACTGTGGACGATGCCACCAGCAGTGCGGAAGTGTTGTTGGCGCGGGGTATCCACTTCGTTGAACTGCGTGGTGTGCTGCCCGACGCAGCGGCTCATGTGGGGGTGCAATGGTCGGCAGGCGGGCAAGCATTCACGGCTGTGCGTCCGCAGTTCCTCTGGAATGGACCGGGCGCGGCCCTGCTGGGCACGATCCAGCCGTTCAGCACCAACCCGTGGGGCGCGGAGCCGCCGCAGGGTGCCGGCGCTGCGCCGATCCTGCAGCAGCGGCTCGATGGCTTCCTCGGCTTCCGCGACGCGCCGACCGCCTTTCGCAGCGGATCGCTGACCGGGCGTTGGAGTGGCATCCTGACGGTGCCGCAAACCGGCACCTACACCTTCGAGACCTATGCTAACGGCGGCACGCAAGTCACCCTGGACGACATTCCGGTGATTAGCAATCATGACACGGACCCCAGCGTGCGCTCGGCAACCGGGCAGGTGACGCTCACCGCCGGCGCGCATCGTTTTGAGGCGACCTATGTCTACGCCGGTGGGCAGGGTACGCTGGAATTGTTTTGGACTCCGCCCGGCGGCGCACGGACGCTGCTCGATGGGACGGTGTTGCGTGCAGAGGCGGGGGGCGTTTGGCCGGTGGGCACGGGCCTGGAACCACCGCCGGTGACTACGCCGTTGGGCGACCCGCCGGTGCCGGTCGCGCCGGCCAAAATCCTGGCTGCGCCGTCCTATGTTCGTAGCGCGCACAGTCTGGCGGCGGACGGCACCGGCTTGATCTTTATCGGCGATACCGAGCAACACCGCATCGCCGTGCTGGATGCCGCCGGCAATACCGTGCGGACCTGGGGCACAGCAGGCACGGCTGCCGGCCAATTGGGCACCATCGAAGATGTCGCGGTGGGGCCGGACGGCAAGGTGTATGTGCTGGAAGCGCCCGACCCCGACCGGGTGCAGGTGTTTAACCCCGACGGCAGCCCGGATCGCATCATCAAACTGCAACCGTCGAGCGCGGCAGGTATGACGGTGGGACCGGACGGAGCCGTGTATATCGCTGATCCGGCCGGCAACCGCATTTGGCAGTATAGGGCCGACGGCACGTTCCAGACGGCCTATAGCGGTAGCCACAGCCCCAGCAACGGGCTGAACCAGCCGATTGATGCGGTGGTCGGTGGGGATGGCCTGCTGTATGTCATTGACCTGTTGGGCCGCGTGGTGCAGTTGGACCCGGCGACCGATACGATCCGCAAAAGCTGGTCTGTCGGCATCGGCACATCGTTCGGCGCATCGAATCTAGCCGGCAGCGGCAGCTTGCTGTATGTGACGGACCCCGACCGCAGCGTGATCACGGTGGTGGACACGGCGAGTGATCGGGTGGATCGCGTGGGCGCGCCGGGCACGGGGCCGGGCCAGTTCTTGCAGCCGGTGGGCGTAGCCGTGGGCCGTGATGGGCTGGTCTATGTGGGCGATAGCGGCAACGGACGCATCCAGGTATTTAGCCATTTGGTGCCGCGCCAGTGACAACCCCGCCCGCGCCCAGCGTGCTGACCCCGGCAGTGATGCGGCAAGTGCAAATCTGGGCCTATGCGGTGGTCGCGGCGGACGGCACGGAGCAGAGCCTGCTGCTGGGACCGGCGCTGGTGGCCCAGCAACCGCATCTATTGGCGGGTGATCTGGTGGCGGTGCAGGACGGGGCAATTGTGGGCCACTGGCCGCGTGGCGTGGCGTTGCGCGCCGGTGCAGAGGGTTGGACGGTACGCCTGCGCGATAAGCGCACCGTCACCGCTGTGCCGAATGCGGCTACGCTTGGTCCTGCGGCCCTGCACACCGGCGATCCCGTCTGGGTTGCGCCCGGCGAGATCCTGGCCCGCGCGTGGCCCTGGTATGAACCCCAACCGGTCACGCCGGCGCTGGTCGCCCGGCTGGCGGAGTTGCTGCCGACGCTTTGACAGGCCGCGTGCAACTGGCTTCACCCATCCATTACATACGCCATCGGGTAGTACAAGGGAACCGCGCGGTGATCCCACTGGAGGGCCGTAATTTATCGTGGGAGAGTGACAGGATCTGCTATGCGGTTCTATGCCAAAGGGATAGGGATTTTCGTGCTGGTGCTTATGCTTGCACTCCTCCTGATCGCGAGCCAACAACTCTACTTGCAGTGGGCAAACAGTCAACTAAGCTCTGGCTTGATTCTAATAATGAACCTCCGCAGTAATATCCAGCCCCGCGACGCTACTGGTCCGGTTGCTACTGCCTCCTCTGTTGAAAGGGACTATCAGGAACTACGGAAACTGGCTACCGACGGGCTGGTTACTTTTGCACCGCCGGGCGTAACTCTCCAGCAAAATCAGTATCAGACGGTTGTGGATGCTGGAGCGGCGGCAGCAGCGCAGGCGGTCCAAGCGTTTGGGCAACACAACTTGGTGGCTATGGAGCAGGCCGATGCCCACCTGCTAGATGTGGCTGATCAAATGATTAAAGTGCGGCGGCGGCTTGTGCAAGACGGTAACCAAAATAATGTATTGATCGCTTTCGGGATGGAGGGTCTCTTCTTGCTAACCATCATTACCATAATTCGGACTATGCCTTCAAGGCCGGCATAGCCCATTGGTCCCATCTTCAATAAACTACTTGCTTAAAGTTTCAATAAGTAGTAAAATATCAATAAGCGGAAATCAGACCACTAAGCGTTTAAGACGTGGTGTAAGACTCATCCGTTCTGTGCGTTAATATAGATGCTATGGCCGGGAGTAGGGGCGCTCGTTGACATCCGGCGGTGGACTTTGGTAACATTGCAGGCGGTGCTTGCCCTGGACATTGGTCCTGGCGATAGGACAGCCATGCTACTTGCTGCTAGTGATTGGATAGAGACCCATGACGCAATTGTTGGATAGCATCAACGACCCGGCTGACCTGAAAGGGCTGTCGAAGGACGAATTAGAGCAGGTCGCGGGCGAATTGCGCGCGCTGCTGATCGCGACCATCCCGGCGGTGGGGGGTCATTTCTCCTCGAACCTGGGCACGGTCGAACTGACGGTGGCGCTGCATCATGTATTCGATAGCCCGTGGGACCGCATCGTGTGGGATGTGGGCCACCAGGCGTATCCGCACAAGATCCTGACCGGGCGGCGCGAGAAGCTGGACACGATCCGCCAATTGGGTGGCCTGAGCGGCTTCCTGTCGCGCGATGAGAGTGTGCATGACAGCTTTGGCGCGGGCCACGCCAGCACCTCGATCTCGGCGGCGCTGGGCATGGCCGTGGCGCGCGATCTGACCGGCGGCAACAACCATGTCGTGGCCGTGATTGGCGACGGGGCGCTCACCGGCGGCATGGCCTTCGAGGCGCTGAACAACGTCGGCCACCTGGGCACCAAGATGATCGTCATCCTCAACGACAATGAGATGTCTATCGCGCCCAATGTCGGCGCGCTATCCAAGTACCTCAATCAGATTCGCACCGACCCGCGCTACACGCATATCAAAGCGCACGCCGAGCGTGCCCTGCAAGATGTGCCTGGTGGGCCGACCCTGCTGGCGGCGGGCCGGCGGATGAAAAACTCGGTTAAAGAGTGGGTCATCCCGACGATGATCTGGGAAGAACTGGGCATGGTCTATATTGGCCCGATTGACGGCCACAACATCGGCGATCTGGTGGAGACGCTGGAGCAGGCCAAAGATACGCCGCGCCCGGTGTTCCTCCATGTGATCACCAAAAAGGGCAAGGGCCATGTCGCGGCGGAAGCCGACTCAGTGAAATGGCATGGGCTGCCGCAGCCGGCCAAAGCCGGCGCACCGGCGGTGACGGCTCCCAAGTATCAGGATGTGTTTGCCGATACGCTGACGCGCATGGGCCGCGAAGATAAGCGCGTGGTGGCCGTCACTGCCGCCATGCCCGACGGCACCAGCCTGACCCGCTTCGCGCGCGAGTTCCCCGACCGGATGTTTGATGTAGGCATCGCCGAGCAACACGCGGTCACGTTCGCCGCCGGGCTGGCCGCCGAGGGGATGCGGCCCTGCGTGGCGATCTACAGCACGTTCTTGCAGCGTGCCTACGACCAAGTGATCCACGATGTCTGTATCCAGAATCTGCCGGTGTTTTTTGCCATGGATCGCGGTGGCATGGTCGGCGACGACGGGCGCACGCACCAGGGCGTGTTCGATATTTCGTATCTGCGCCCGATCCCCAATCTGGTGCTGATGGCCCCCAAAGATGAGAACGAGTTGCAGCACATGGTCTACACCGGGATGCGGCACAACGGTCCCGCCGGGGTGCGCTATCCGCGCGGCAACGGCTTGGGCGTGACGATGGACTCGGAGTTGCACGATCTGCCCATCGGCAAGGCCGAAGTGCTGCGCGAGGGTGGCGATTTGGCGCTGCTGGCCTACGGCCCGATGGTTGCCGTGGCGCAGGAAGCCGCCGAGCGCTTGGCTGCGGAGGGCATCGAGGCGACGGTGGTCAATGCGCGCTTCGTCAAGCCGCTGGACACCGACCTGCTGACGGCGTTGAGCCGCACGCACCACCGCTTCCTGACCGTGGAAGAGAACGTCGAGGCCGGCGGCTTCGGCAGCGCGGTGCTGGAG
>JALYUO010000692.1 GCA_030853735.1 Chloroflexota bacterium | reverse complement strand
AGCCCCCCTCCTACAGATCGATGGCTTTCGCTTGTGCCCCGTCCGCGTCGCAAGATGAACCCACTGCCTAACCGCCGCCAGAGCAACGACTTTCGCGTATCCCCTAGACAAACCGATAAAACTATGCTATAATCTAATTGCCTGGATTAAAATCTGTTAGAGTTGAATGGAGAAGAGATGAGCAAGGAAACAGCGGAGGCAATCCCCGCCCTGCAACCGAATGCCGTGGTGGCGGTGGATGTTGTGCTGTGTACCGTGCGCGAGGCTCCCAGCATTGACGAAGCCTGGCAGGTGCTGTTGGTGCAGCTCGACGACCCCGCCTTTGCCGGCAAATGGGCGCTGCCCGGCGTGTTGGTAAAAGCCGGCGAAACTTTCGATGCAGCAGCGCGACGGGCCTTGCGGACCAAAGCCGGCTTAGACGCGGCGGGCTGGTATCTGGAACAATTGGGCACTTTCGGCCATCCGCAGCGCGACACACGCGGGCGGGTCGTCTCGGTGGCGCATTTGGCGCTGGAGCGCAGCGACGAGTTGACGCTGGCTCCCGGCGGTGGCGTGTTGCGCGCCGCATGGGTGCCCGTGCGGAGCGTGCCCAACGAGCGACTGGCTTTCGACCATGCCGACATCCTGCGCGGCGCGGCCAATCGCATCCAGTCCAAGCTGCGCTACTCTTGGATCGCCTTCCAACTGCTGCCGGAACGGTTCACCCTGCCCGAACTGCGCGCCGTCTACGCCGCCATCCTCGACCCGGCGCTGGTGCGGCTGAACACCAGCAACTTCAAGAAAGCGTTTGCCGCCTTGTTCGCGTCGGGCGCGCTGGCCGCCGTGGGCCAACGGGCCGAGAGCGGGCGCGTGGGGCGACCCGGCGATCTGTATGCGTTCACCGGGCCGCTGGCCGGCACCTGGGAGCGCGAACTGCCCTGGCATGAAAGGGGAGAAAGCAATGGACCCCAATAAGTTTGCCGCGCCCGCCGATCTGTGCGTGGTCGGCAGCGGCGTGGCCGGCCTGAGCGCCGCGCTCACCGCTGCCGAAGCCGGCGCGACCGTGCGCCTGATCACCGCCGGACCGGCCCTGTCCGGCTCCAGCCGCTGGGCGCAAGGAGGCATCGCCGCCGCTATCGGCCCCACAGACTACCCCGAACTGCATGAAGCCGACACCCTGGCCGTCGGTGGTGACCTGAACGACGAGGCGGCGGTTCATGTGCTGGTCACCGAAGGGCAGCGCGTCATGCGGCGGCTCCTGCGAAGCGGGATGCCCTTCGACGGCGGGGCAGAACACCCCGATCTGGGGCTGGAAGCCGGCCACGGTCGGCGGCGCATCTTGCACGCCGGCGGCGGCGCTACCGGCGAACGGGTGTCCAGCACGCTCTTGCTGCGCGCCCTAGCCCATCCCTGCATCACGCTGGTGGCCGAAACGCCGGTGGACCAGCTAACCCTGGCCGCGGGGCGTGTGACCGGCGTGGTGAGCCGCGGGCAGGTATTGCCCGCCCGCGCCGTGCTGCTGGCGACCGGCGGCTATGCCGGGTTGTGGGGCCGCACGACCAATCCGCCCGAAAATCACGGCCTGGGCCTCAGCCTCGCCTGGCAGGCCGGGGCGGCGCTGGCCGACCTGGAGTTTGTGCAGTTCCACCCCACCGCCCTGGCCTTGCCTGAAGGCCCGACCTACCTGTTGACCGAAGCCTTGCGCGGCGAAGGCGCAAGGCTAGTAGATAGTGCCGGGCAGGAGGTCGTCAACCCCTTGCTGGCCCGCGACGTGGTGGCCCGCGCCATCGCCCGCCATCTCGCCACACGCGGCCCCGTCTACCTGACCCTGCGCGATCTGGACCCCGCTTTCATCGCCCAACGCTTCCCCAACATCCTGGCAGGCGTGGCCGCCTATGGTCTTGATCTGACCCGTGACCTGCTGCCGGTCGCCCCCGCCGCTCACTATTGCATGGGCGGGGTCCGCACCGACACCTGGGGGCGCAGCGGCGTGCCCGGCCTCTATGTGGCGGGCGAAGCCGCTTGCACCGGCGCGCAAGGGGCCAACCGCCTCGCCTCCAACTCGATGCTCGAATGCCTCGTCTTCGGCGAACGCGCCGCCAGGGTGGCGATTGCGGATTGCGGATTGCGGATTGCGGATTGCGGAATGGAGACGAACGAGGGGCGATTGTGGCAAACGGTGCCGCTAGAGGAAGCTATCCCGGCGACACAAACTGCGTCACGTTTCACGTTTCACGTTTTACGTTTCACACCCGCTGACTTACCGCTACGACTAGATCGCGACCTGGGCGTGGAGCGTGACGGCGCACGGTTGGGCGCGCTGTTGGCCGATGTGCCCGACCCAGATGCGCCCGATTGCCCCAGCGAAGGGCGGTTGGCCGCGTTGGCGACGCGCGCCGCGCTGCTGCGGGCCGAGAGCCGGGGCGCACACTATCGCACCGATACGCCGACCAGTGATCCGGCGTGGCGGGGGCGTATCCATTGGCGGCGCGACTGCGCCCCACAATTTGAGAGGATCGTGGACTGATGACCCCTAGCCCTGCGGCGACCGCAGTCGCCACGTTGGGCGGCAGCGCCGCCATTGACGCGATTATCCGCCTGGCCCTGAGCGAAGACATCGGGCGCGGCGACTTGACCACTGAGGCCACCGTCGCTGCCGACGCGCAAGCCGAGGCGGAGATTTGGCAAAAGCAAGCGGGCGTGTTCTGCGGCTTGCCGGTCATCGTCGCCGTGTTTGCCGCCGTGGACCCGCGTGTGCAGGTGATCCCCTGCGTGGCCGAAGGCTCCTGGGGCGAACGACGCGTGGTGGCCCGGCTGGCAGGCCCAGCCCGCGCCATCCTGAGCGGCGAACGCACCGCGCTCAACTTTGTGCAACGCCTATCGGGGGTCGCCACCGCCGCGCATCACGCCGCCGCGCTCGTTGCCGGCACGGGGGCCACTGTGCTGGATACGCGCAAAACCACGCCCGGCCAGCGCGTGCTGGAAAAATACGCGGTGCGCGTCGGCGGCTGCCGCAATCACCGCGCTGGGTTGGACGATGCGGTGCTGATCAAAGAGAACCATATCCGCGCCGCCGGCGGCATCACCCGCGCCGTCAGCGCCGCCCGTGCGCGCATCGCCCCGGCCCAGATCGTAGAGGTCGAAGTGACCAACCGCGCCGAACTCGACGAGGCGTTGGCCGCCGGAGCCGAATTGATCCTGCTCGACAACCACACGCCCACCGAACTACGCGCCGCCGTGGCCCACACCGCCGGGCGCGCCCGCCTCGAAGCCAGCGGCGGCATCACCCTAGCGAACTTGGCAGAGATTGCCGCCACCGGCGTAGACTTTATCTCACTGGGCGCGCTGACCCACTCGGCGGGCGCGCTCGATTTCTCTCTGGAGGTACTCTAATGGCAACCGCCACCACCCCAAGCCACCTCATCTTCCCGCTGCTGGGCGAGAACGCACCCGCCGCCGCCGCCGCCATCGCGCTGCTGCAACAGGAAGTGCGCGAATTGGCGCGGCAACGCCATGCCGTCATCCTGGCCCACAACTACCAGGTGCCGGAAATCCAGGACGTGGCCGATTATGTCGGTGATTCGTTGGGCCTAGCGATTGAGGCTGGGCGCACGTCGGCCCCGGTGATCGCCATGTGTGGGGTCTATTTTATGGCCGAGACGGTCAAAATCCTCAACCCCAGCAGCACCGTGCTGATCCCCGACCTGACGGCAGGCTGTTCGCTGGCCGAGTCGATCACGTTGGAGCAATTGCTGGCCTGGAAAGCCGAACACCCTGGCGCGGTGGTCGTCAGTTATGTCAATACCACGGCGGAGATCAAAGCCGAAACCGACTACTGCGTGACCAGCGGCAACGCCCAGGCCGTGATCCGCGCCATCCCCGCCGAGCGCGAGATCCTGTTCCTGCCCGATGTATTTCTGGGCACCTGGCTGAAAAACTCGCTGGGCCGCGAAAATATGCACATCTGGATGGGCGAGTGCCATGTCCACGCCGGCATTCGGCCCGCCGAGATGCGCGCCGTGCAGGCCGCCCACCCCAGCGCTGACCTGCTCATCCACCCCGAATGCGGCTGCACCAGCCGCTACCTATGGGCGCACGACCGGGGCGACTTGCCCGGCGCAGGCATTGAGGTGCTATCTACCGAAGGCATGGTCAGGCACGCTATCAACTCGCCCATCCAAACCCACCTGATCGCCACCGAGACCGGCTTGCTGCACCGCCTGCGGAAGGAAGCGCCGCACAAGCAGTTCATCGCCGCCGACGAGACCGCCGTCTGCCGCTACATGAAGCAGATCACCCTGCCTAAACTGCGCGACACGTTGCGCGACCTGTCGCCCACCGTCGAGGTGCCGCCGACCATTGCCGACCGCGCGCGCGGCAGCATTGAGCGGATGCTGGCGATCAAAGGCTAGGCAGGGGGAATTGCTCGACCCAGAGGGGAATCGCGGCGGCGGGGATTGGGCGGCTCAAGTAGTAGCCCTGCCCCTCGTCGCAGCCCCATTGGGTGAGCAGATCCCAGGTGGCGCGGTCTTCGATGCCCTCGGCGATCACGCTGAGGCCCAGCTTATGGCCCAGCTCAATGGTCGAGCGCACGATAGTGGCATCGTTCGCATTAAGCGTTATTTCGCGCACGAAAGTTTTGTCGATCTTCAGCTGGTCTAGCGGCAGGCGTTTCAATTGCCCCAGCGACGAATGGCCGGTGCCGAAATCGTCAATGGCAAGCTGCACCCCGCTATTGCGGAGCTGGGTCAACACACCCAGCGTGCGCCCTACATCGGCCATTGCCGCCCCTTCGGTGATCTCCACCCGCAACAGGTCCGGCGCAACCCCCACCGTATGGAGCAGGCGCGCTACGATGTCGGGCAGATGGGGATCGTGCAAGTCGCCCATTGAGAGGTTGACGGCCACCGGCAGCGTGAGGCCGGCTTCCCACCACAGGCGGCACTGGCGCAGCGCAGTGGTCAACACCCAATGGCTGAGAGCCTTGATCAGCCCGGTATGCTCGGCCAGGCCCACAAACTGATCCGGCCCCAGCAGGCCACGTTCGGGGTGCGGCCAGCGGACCAACGCCTCCACGCCGGTGATGCGGCGCGAACGATGGCTGACTTTCGGCTGGTAATACAATACCAGTTCGTCTTGCTCAATCGCCCGGCGCAGATCGCCGATCAGGGCTAGACGGTCGGCGCTGTACGGGTCATGGTTGGCGCTGTAAACCGACGCGCCGCTGCCGCTGCGCTTGGCATAATACATCGCCACATCGCCGCGCCGCAGCAGGGTCTCCGTATCGCGGCCATGCGCGGGACTGAGCACGATGCCGATACTGGCCCGCACATCCAACAGGTGCCCTTCCAAGGCGAAGGGTTGCTCCAACACTTTCAACAGCCGGCGGGCGATGCGCTGGGCAATGCGGCCATCGGTGTGCGGCAGCAGCACCGCAAACTCGTCGCCGCCCAGCCGCGCTACCAGATCACCGGCGCGCATCGTGGCGGCCAGGCGCGTCCCCACTTCGCGCAACAACAAATCGCCCAGATAGTGGCCCAGCGTGTCGTTCACCTCCTTAAAGCGGTCAAGATCCATGACCAATAAGGCCAACGGCGGGTTGGGGGGGTGCAGCGCCACGTTGAGCCGGTCGTGCAACAGGCTGCGGTTCGGCAAATCGGTCAGCGAGTCGTGCAGCGCCAAGTGGGCCAGCCGGGCCTCGGCGCGCGTGCGTTCCGCAACTTCCTGCTGCGCCGCCGCATACAGCCGGGCGTTTTCCAGCGCCAGCGAAGCCAGTTGGCCGAAGCGGGTGAGCAGCGGTAACACATCCGTTGTAATCGGTCGCCCTGCTTCCAGGTAGGCGAGGCCAATCACCCCGACCACCTCGCCGCCGGCCCACAAAGGGATGCCGACCACCGCCCGGATACCCAGCGCATCCAGATCCACCTGCCGGTCAGCCCAGGTGCTATAGTCCGCGACGATCAGCGGTTGCCCACTCGCCCAAACGCGGCCGGCCAGCCCGGCCCCCCGCTGCAAGCGATAGCCGGCGATCACTTGCGTGGCGAAGACCCCCGTGCCGCTGCGGATGATGAGCGTGCCCGTCTCCGCATCCGTGACATATAGATAGCCGTGCGGCGTATCCAGCAAGGCGGTGGCGCGGGCCAGGACCGTCTCCAACAGGCTGTCGGGATCGAGCTGATTGATCAGGCCAAGCGCCGTATCGTGCAGCGCCGCCAGTTCCTCGTTCTGGCGGCGCAAACTCTCTTCGGCTTGCACGCGGCTGGTGATGTCCATCAGCGTGCCCGACACGCCAATCAGGCTGCCGTCGGGCGCGAAGGTCGTCTGGGCATGGAGATCCACCCAGCAGTAGCCGCCGCCCCTCGTCATGTAGCGCACCTGAAGGTGACAGCTATTCTCTTGGCGCGCCAGCATACGCTGGAACACGGCGCTTTTGCGCGGGCGGTCGGCGGGATGCATATAGTCCAGCATCGGCGTACCCAGGCTCGTGGCTAGGGAGAAGCCGGTCAGGGTCGTCCAGGCCGGATTGAGGAAGGTCCATACACCGTTGGGCGCAACCTGAAAAATCACCTCCTGCACGGTGTTGACCACCAGGCGATAGCGTTGCTCACTTTCGCGCATCTGGGTATAGAGCCGGGCGCGCCCAATCGCGTTGCCGATGTGCGCGCTGAGGGCCATCATCAGATCCAAGTCTGCGTGGGTCAGCCGCACACCATTGGTGCTTTCCAAGTTCAATACGCCCACCACCCGGCCCTGATCCGACAGCGGCACACAGACCTCGGAGGCAATCCCGGCGATAGCGGGCATAAAATCGGGGTCGCTGTGGACATCGGTCAGCAGCACAGGCTGGGCGGTGCGAATGACGCGGCCCATAATACCGTGTTCGAGTGGGATACAAGCCAGTACCTGGTCGTAGCCGACCTGGTGTTGCAAGGCCAGCACCGCGCCGTCGCACAGATAGAGGCTGACCTGCGTATAGCCGAACGTGTCGGCAATGGCCCGCACCACCGTGCGGAACACCAGCGCCAGGTCTAGTTCTTCGGTGACGGCGGTGCGAACCCGGTCCAGCAGCGCCAACTCTTGCGCCTGCCGTTCGGCGGCGGCCAACAGGAAGCGGTACTGCTGCTCGTTGGCCCGCAACTGGGCCTCGGCCTGCGTGCGGGTGATAGCGATCCGCGCGAGGTGGGTCGCCACTGCTGCCAGTTGTACATCGAACGCGCTGGGCCGGCGTGGCTGCCGGTAATACATGGCGAAGGTGCCCAACACTGCACCATCAGTGGTGCAAATGGGGCTGGACCAACAGGCGCGTAGGTTGCACGCTGTTGCCAGATCCAGCCACGCGCCGTAGAGCGGATCAAGGGCCATATCGGGGATAATCACCGCTTCGCCCCGCTCCACCGCCAAGCCACACGAGCCGCCTAGCGGCCCAACCGCGAGCTGCGCCACAGCGCGATGATAGGCGGCGGGCAAGCTGGGGGCCGCCATCAGGCGTAGCGTCGGGGTAGCGCTATCGCGGAGGAAAATGGCGCACACGGCTTCGCCCGCCTGCGCTTCCATGAACCGGATCAGCGCCGTCAGCACGTCCGGCAGCGGCGCGCCTTCGGCCAGCAGCTCCAAGACCTGTTTCTGGCCGGCCAGCACCGATTCGGCGCGCCGCTGTTCGGTCAGGTCCAGTGCCACACCCGTCACGCCCATGATCGCCCCGTCAGCGGCCCGCAGGGGCGCGACATGGCAGTGGAAAACGCGATCTAGCCAGTTAAACTCATAGTTGACCGTTTCGCCGGCCAGCGCCCGCCGGTGGGCGGCCAGCGGCGCAAACTCCGCCGCGCTGGTGCCGAAATATTGCGCCAACGAAAGACCCAGCCGTTCATTGGGCTGTAGCTGCAATACCCCCAGGCCCGCGCCGTTAGTCATGGTGAAGCGCAAGTCGCGATCCACGGTCCACAATAACGCGGGAGCCTGCATGACTACCAAGCGCAGAAAGGCTTCGTCGGTTAGGGTTATGGGTGCTGAATATGGTTCGCTGGAGTGGAGCATAACGATCCTGCCCTGCTGTGAGAGCCGGCGTGCGGTTCGCTGCTGTGCGGGTGCGCCCAAACGGATCTGTGGCTACCAGAACTATGATAGCCTGCCAACAAGTGTAGTATACCATAAACAAAGCCCACGACCGGGGAGCCTCAGCCGCCGGGGTGCGTTGCAGCTTGTTGCACGCCGGCACGGACAAGGCCGCCGCCCAGCCACGAGTCCGGCACAGCGCCGGACGCGCCTACCCGGCATCTTCCAATAGGATCGCGCCCGCACATACAGACTGAACAGTTACTAGCCGCCGCGCACGGCGCGCAACCCCCGGCGCAAGCGACCAATAGCCCAGCCGACCCAGCGGGCCAGCGGCTCCGGCGGATCGGGCGATAGGATCGGGAAGGGGTCCAGCCCGCGCTCGACCAGGAGCGCATTGGCGGCGGCCAGGCCGGTGACGGTGGCCCGTTCGAGATACAGCGCAGGGGTGGGGTGGCGCACCCAGTCGCCGCAGGCATAGAGGCGCGGCCAGGGAGTGACGGTGCCCAGGTGTTCGACAGCCGTGCCCACCTGGAACAGCGTATGCACCGCCGGGTTGCGCCAAGCCACGCCATGCACCAGGCTGCCGCGCAATTCGGGGTAGGCACGCTCCACGTCGCCGATCACCCGCGCCAGCAGCACTGCTTCCGGCCCGTCCAGCACCTCCGGCGGGCCATAGATTTGCAGCTCACAGGCGCTGCCGCCCGTCGCCGCCGCCCAGGCCCGGAAAGTGGGTTGAAAGCGGTCGAGCCAGAAAAAGTTGTCGATCAGGAACGCGCCGCTGACCAACCCCGCCTCTGCGCCGGGGCGCGGGGTGCGGCTCCACCACAGCCGGATCGTGCCGGTCGGCAACCCGGCGGGCAGGCGCAGGCCACCGGTGTCGCCC
>JALYUO010000375.1 GCA_030853735.1 Chloroflexota bacterium | reverse complement strand
GGATGAGCTGATCGCCGGCCACAGCGCGGGCCAGCGCTTCCGCGCGACGCAGGCGGGTCTCTGCGGCATCGAAGTCACGGTCGCCACCTTTGCGCGCCTCAACACCGGGACCGTGACGTTTGCGCTGCTGGCGCATCCCGGCGCAGCGCAGGCGCTCGCCACGCTCCTCGTGCCTGCCGTGACGCTGCCCGATGGCGCGCCTTTCGTCTTCCGCTTCCTGCCGCAGCCCGACTCGACGGGCCAAGCCTATTATCTGCTGCTCACGTCCACCGACTCGGTGCCCGGCGATGCGATCACGCTCTGGGCGCGGCCCGGTCGCCCCGGCAGCACCGGCGGGCGCTACGAAGACGGCGTGCCTGCCCCCGGCGCGCTCGTCTACCGACTCTTGTATGAGGCTTAATTTCACCACAAAGACACAAAGATCACAAAGGATTTACGGGGTTTGTTTTGGTTTAGTGTTAGTTTGAGCGGAGATGACTATGGTGGATTTGTGGAGCCGGACCGTTATTGGGGCGTGCGTGGAAGTACATCGCGCGCTGGGTCCGGGCTTGTTGGAGTCGGCGTATGAGGAGTGTTTGTGTTATGAATTGACGGCGCTGGGTATGAAGTTTCACCGGCAACATCCCCTGCCTATCGTTTATAAAACGGTTCACCTTGATGCCGGCTACCGCTTAGATATTGTGGTAGAAAACGCATTGATCTTGGAGTTGAAATCTGTTGAGGCGCTATTGCCGGTTCACGAAGCCCAAATTTTAACGTACCTAAAACTCAGTGGTATCCGCTTGGGCTTGCTAATCAACTTTAACGTTCCAATGGTCACCAAAGGTATTAAGCGCTTTGTGAACGGCGACCCACCCTAAAGAATCTTTGTGTCCTTTGTGTCTTTGTGGTGAAAAAAAATGGGCAAAGTTGAGTTCTCGATTATCATTCCCAATATGAACGGCATGGAGCACCTGCCCGACTGCTGCGCCTCGCTGGCGGCGGCCGACTACCCGCCCGACCAGCAAGAGTGGATCGTGTCGGACAACGGCTCGGTGGACGGCTCGGTGGCCTGGCTGCGCGACCATTACCCCCGTGCGCGCATCGTCGCGAATGGGCGCAACATCGGCTTCGCACCGGGCTGCAACGCGGGCGCGGCGGTGGCGACGGGCGCGTGGCTGGTCTTCCTCAACAACGATACGCGTGTCCACCGGGACTGGCTGCACGGCTATGAGCAGGCGTTGGCCTGCGATCCGCAGGCGGTCTGCGCCGGATCGTATATGCGGAGTTGGGACGACAGGGAAGTAGATTTTGACGGCGCGACGGCCAACCTGTTCGGCGCGGGCTGGCAACGCCCCGTCATTGGCTGGCCCGACCGCCCGGTGCCGTTGGCCGACGGCGATCCCATGCTCTTTGCCTGCGGCGGCGCGATGTGCATCCGGCGCGATGTGTTCGCGGCGGTGGGCGGCTTCGATCCGCGCTTTTTCATCTATTTTGAGGATGTAGACCTGGGCTGGCGGCTGTGGGTGCTGGGCCACCGCGTCGTCTTCGCCCGCAGCTCCATTGTTTATCATAAAGAGGGCGGCACCACCGGGGCCACGCGCGCGCCGTCCTACCGCCGCTACCGCCTGTTTGAGCGCAATATCTTGGCGCTGATCATCAAAAACTACGAAGCGGCGCACCTGGACCGCGTGTTGCCCGCTGCGTTGCTGCTGGAATGGCAACGGGCTATTTTGAGTGCGGGCGATGCGCTGGATCGCGCGCAGTATGCGTTGCGCGGCCCCACGGCGGATCAGCCTTTCGGCGCGACCGGCCTGACGAGCCTTCCGCCGATGAGCCTGACCCATCTGGTGGCGATGCACGGTTTGGTCGAATTGTTGCCGGCGTTGCTGGCCGAACGTGCGCGCATCCAGGCGGCGCGGCGGCGGCCCGACCGCGAGATTTTCCCCTTGCTGGGCCGCCCTTTCCGGCAGCAGTTCGACGGCCCGATCTACGCTGACCGGATGCGCCGCATCGCGGCGGCGTTTGACCTCTACGGGCTGATCGGTGACACCGTACCCAGCCGCATCCTGTTGCTGGCTCCGCCGGAGGATCGCACGGGCCGCGCCGCCGCTCTCGAACAATTGCTCACGGGCGAATTTTATCTATGCCACAACCCGCCGTTAGCCGCCGAACTGGCCCCCAGCGCCGATCTGCTGCTGGCCGTAGGTCCAGCGATCCCCGCCGCCGCCGCCCTCGCCACGCCCGCGCCGCTGGTCGCCGATGTCACTGGTCTAACCCCCAGCAGCCTGCCCCCGGCGTTCGGCGCGGCGATCCGCCGGCGCGCGGGGCTGCTGATCACCGCCGAGGCTGCCACCGCGCCCGCCTGGGCAGCGGCTTTCGGCATTCCTTGCCTGGTCCAACCGCCCGGCGCGCCGCTCGACCCGGCCTTGCGCCATTACTGCCGCTATCCGTTGCATCAGGTCGATCTCCCTTAACGGCGGCTCTGGGCGGGAAAACGTGCTATAATAGGCGCATGGAACGATCAGCCACGCCCCCGCACCGGCGGGTGGTCTATCAGGCAGCGTTCGAGGCGCTGCTGCGCGGAGTCCAGGCTGAGAGCAATCCTTCCCTGGTGCGGGCGCTGGCGGCTGCCGGCTACACCGCGGCGCGGCCCAACCGTGAGTATCCCACCGAACTACTCCTGCGCGTGCTGGAACTGCTGGCGGACCGCTGCTTCCCGGCAATGGCGCGCGATGATGCCTATGAGCAACTGGGGCGGCAAGCGTTCCAGGGCTACCGCGCCACCCTGGTCGGCCGGGTGGTGATGGCCGCGCTGCACTTGGCGAGCGTGCCGCAGGCGCTGCAACTGGCGGTGCGCGGCTTCCAGTCGGTGACGAATTACGCCGTCCACGAGGTGCTGCCGGTCGCGCCACAGCACCTGATCTATCGCGTGCATCACCTGCTGATTCCGCCGCATTATACGCTGGGCTTGCTGAAAGAATTGCTGGCCGGCAGCGGGCACAAGGCGCTGACGTTTCGCGTGGACAGTGCCGCCGCGCCCGCTTATGTGGATTTTCATGTCCAGTGGTGAAGCCGCCCCGCGTGTCACCCCCTTCCATGTCGGTGCGCTGACCGCGCCCGCCGCCGCCGCGATTGCCGGCTGGCGCTACCCCCCGCCTTATGACTTCTACAACCCCTTCCCCGACATTGCCGCATATCTGATCGACCCCGCCAACGCCTATTTCGCGGCCTATGGCCTACATGACGAACTAGCCGGCTTTTTCTGCTATGGGGCCGAAGCGCAAGTGTTCGGCGGACACGTCGCGGGTCTCTACAGCGGGGATGCTACGCTGGATCTTGGCTTGGGGATGCACCCGGATCTGATGGGGCACGGCTCCGGCGCGCCGTTTGTGGCGGCGGGGCTGGCCTTTGGCCGGGCGCGCTACCGCCCACGGGCCTTCCGCCTCACGGTCGCTTGCTTCAACACGCGGGCCATCCGCGTCTACACCCAGGCGGGCTTTGTGCCCGGCCCGGTCTTCCCCAGCCCCACCGCACGAGGCGAGGTGCCCTTTCTGCTGATGCAGCGCGCTGAACCTTTACCATAAGCGGGCATACTTGATGCTATGATGCCTAGTACCGTTCAACGTTGCCGCGCACCGTCTTTTAGCAGATAGGACATACGATGACTACTCTCCCGCAGGCGCGCGCCGAAGATCGCTCGCCCGACTCGCTTGATACGACCGACCCTGTGCTGACCAGCTTGGCCCACACCGCAACGCTCTATCGCACCGTGCGTAGCCAAGCGGAAGAAGCGCGGGCGGAGTTGGCGCGGCTCCAGGATGCGCTAGCGGCGGCTACGGCGCGCGTGCAGGCTGCCGAAGCCGCCGGCGCGGCTGCCGAGCGCCAAGCCGAGCAGCAACGCCGCCACGCCGACCACCTGCGTGCCGAACTGAAGGCCATCCATCAAGCCGTCTTCACCGGCAACATCTACGGGCTGATCCTGAAAGTTTGCCTGACGCTCACTGGAGCCACGCGCGGGATGTATATCACCGCCAGCGGCGAAGCCGACCATTTGCGCGTGCGGGCGGCGGTGGATATGGACGGCTACCCGCGCAACCCGCCCTCGCCGCGCATTGAGGCGCTGTGCCGTCACGTCTTGGCCGACAATAGCACCTTTATGTGTAGCGACGATGCAGCCCTGGCCGCGTTTCCTACGCCCAATCGGCCTGCTGAGGAGTTCCGCAATTGCCTGATTGCGCCGGTGGTGCTACTACGCAATTTCGACGGCATTGTGCTACTGGCCGACAAAGCGGGCGGCGATTTCAGCCACACCGATGTGGAAATGATCCTCAATGTTGGCGATCAATCGCTCGTTGCCGTGGAGAACGACCGCTTGCGGCGCGAGTTGCAGCACGCTTACCTCGGCACGGTGACGATGCTGGCCGACACGATGGAAGCCAAAGATCCCTACACGCAGGGGCATTGCGAACAGGTGTCGCGGCTGGCGCGCCTAACCGCCGCTGAGCTGCACCTGAGCGACCATGACCGCTCGGTGGTCTGCTATGCCGCGCTGCTGCACGACATCGGCAAGATCGGGGTCAGCGACGGCGTGCTGAATAAGACCGGCCCCCTGATGCCCGAAGAGCGTGATCTGATGCGGGCTCATGTGCGGGTCGGCCATGATCTGGTGGCGAAAGTGCCGGCGCTGGAATCTATCGGCCAGGCGGTGTTGCGCCATCACGAGTGGTATGACGGCAACGGCTACCCCGACGGCTTGTGCGGCGACGAGATCCCCATTGCGGCGCGCGTGGTCAGCGTGGTAGATGCCTATTGCGCGATGATCACGAAGCGCAGCTACAAAGAGGCGTATACGGACGAGTACGCCCGCGCCGAGTTGCGCCACTGTGCCGGCACGCAATTCGATCCGCAGGTCGTGGCCGCCTTCCTCCTTGTCCTGGATTGGCCGGAGGCCCAAGACCTCGATGATGATGATGAGGCGGAGTGCGGCTTGCTGCCCCAGTTTACGGCCACCAGTGCGGCGTAAAACGTGACACCTGCCCCGCCCACCGCCCATCCCCGGCTACATCGTTAGACAGAGAGAATCTCCGCCCTGCGGCGCTACGCGAATCCGTCGCAGGGCGGTTCTCGGCAACGCGGTTTGCGCCCATAATGGGCAGGTACACCACGCCGGCGCGGCGCACCGTGGGCGCGGTGTACGGTTCTTGGCTTGTGGCGCAACGGTAGCGCGCGGCACTGTTAATGCCAGGGTTGTAGGTTCGAGTCCTACCAAGCCAGCCCCACCCCGCCGAGGGTGTTTTGAGGAGGTGGCCGAGCGGCTGATGGCGGCAGTTTGCTAAACTGCTCAGGGGCACGCCCCTGCGTGGGTTCAAATCCCACTCTCCTCGCCACGGTGCGTAAAACGTAAAGCGTAAAACGTACTGCGTGTTGTGAATTGCTGATAGTACGTTACGCCTCACGCTTCACGTTTCACGTTTCACGTTTCCCGCACAAGGATCCATCTATGATCTCTGATACCCCGCTCCGCAACTATGCCTGGAAATACTACGCCGTCGCCAACCCGGCGGGCTACTTCGATTTGCAGACCGAAGATACGAGTGACGTGCCGGTGCGCCTGTTTTTCACCGAGGCGCTGCTTGATGCCGCCGAAGATGGGTTGTATGAGCAGATTGTGCAGGCCACACGCTTCCCTGGTGTCAAGCTGGTCGCCATCACGCCCGACGCGCACTTCGGCTATGGTGTGCCGGTCGGCTCCGTTATCCTGACCGACGGCACTGTGGCAATGGGTCCAGTGGGCTACGATATTGGTTGCGGAATGGTTTCCGCAAGGTCGAATGTGCCGGTAGGGGCGGCGACTAAAGCCAAGCGGCTGGAGTTTAATCAGGCGGTGATGCGGCGCGTGGCGATGGGCGCGGGCGGCACGAGCAAGACGCTGGGCCGCATCGGTGACAAGGAGTTCGAGGAACTGGTGCGCGGCGGAGCCGACTACTACATCCGCAAGTATAGCGCGCAGTTGGACCGCAGCCGCGCCGAACGCAACCGCATCCCGGTGGACGACGACTGGCAGATCCCGTGGGGCGGCAAAGGGCGGCCCGAACGCGGCAAAAACCAGTTGGGGTCGCTGGGCGGCGGCAACCACTTCATGGAACTGCAACGCTGCGAAGAGACCGGCACGCTGTTTGTGCAGGTCCACAGCGGCAGTCGCGGCTTCGGCCACGGCCTGGCAACCAACTACTTCGAGTTAGCGCGTGGTGAAAAGGGCAAAGGGGCCAAGCATATTGACCTGGGCTACTTCACGCCCGACTCGCCGCACTACCGCAGCTACCTGAACGCGGTCGCGGCGGGCGGCAACTTCGCCATCATCAACCGCCTGATCTTGTTCCAGCAGTTGGCGCTGGCCTTTGCGGAAGTGTTCGGCAGCGAGTTGGAACTGATCTATGAGATCAGTCACAATCTGGTGCAGCGCGAGTGGCACCCGGACTACGGCGAGGTGTGGGTGCATCGCAAGGGAGCCACGCGCGCTTTCCCGGCGGGGCATCCCGGCTTGGCCGGCACACTCTGGGCGGAGACCGGGCACCCGATCCTGATCCCCGGCAGCAACCGCGACTACAGCTACATCTTGCGCCCGCAGGCCGGCGCAGTCCGCAGCGGCTTTTCGGTCAACCACGGCGCAGGACGACGGATGTCGCGCAGCAGCGCCAAGCGCAAGCTGTCGCAGGCTGACGTGGATCGCCAGTACCGCGAAGACGGCATCCTAGTCAACAGCGACGGCCATGTGCCGCTTGACGAGTCGGATGCCTGCTACAAGTCGTCGGCGGAAGTCGTCGGCGCGGTGGTGGCGGCGGGCCTGGCCGCAGTGGAGTATCGCCTCTGGCCGCTGGCCTCGCTCAAAGGGACGGAGTAGCACAACCCGCTGGAGTGTAGTCGCGCACGGCTGTGCGCTTGGCGGAGTGGCTAGGGTGTAGGCGCGCACGGCTGTGCGCTGGTCAGGATGGGCAGGGTGTATGCACGCACGGCTGTGCGCTTGGTGCGGTGGGCATAGTGTAGGCGCGCACGGCGGTGCGCGCGGCGGGGTGGGCGCGTGGAAGAACGCCATGAGTATGAGCAATACTTCTTCGATGTGCCTACCCTGGACCGGCTGGCTGCCATCGCGGCGCGCTATCCGCAACCCTGCTGCCTCTGCACCCCGCGCCTCGGCCAGACCTTAGAGGCGCGAGGCGTGCCCTGCCGCACCCTGGACCGCGATACGCGCTTTGCCGATCTGGCCGGCTTTCGCCCCTACGACATCAGCCGCCCGGCCTGGACCGGCGAAGCCTACGGCCTGATCGTCTGCGACCCGCCGTTCTTCAGCCTCTCACTGACCGGCCTGCTGCACACCATCCGCCTGCTCAGTCGCTACGACCCCGCCCAGCCCCTGCTGATCAGCTATCTCACTCGCCGCGCCGCCCCCTTCCTGCGCGCCTTCGCCGCCTTTAACCTCGTTCCCACCACCTTCTACCCCGCCTACCTCACCGTAACCCCTTCCGCACGTAATAGGATCGCGTTTTTCAGCAATGTGCCCGACCTGCTGACCCCAGCGGCGCTTTAGGATACTAGACCAAACTTTGACAGTTCCGTTGGCTGCCCGCAGTGGGGTAGATCCGCGAGGGCCGGCGGTAGCTGCGCTGCTTGCTGCGCCGGACTTGTAGGGCAGGTGGTAGCTGCGCTGCTTGCTGCGCCGGACTTGTAGGGCAGGTGGTAGC
>JALYUO010000681.1 GCA_030853735.1 Chloroflexota bacterium | reverse complement strand
GTTTGCACCTGGGGGTGCAAACTCCTCTATCTCATAAATCTCTAGATCATTAGCTGAATTACTATAGAACGCGCGGCTACCGTTACGCAGCCCGCCTGCACGGGCTGGACGGGGCTTGCTACTTGCCGCCTTTGCCGTTGCCTTTGCCGTTATCTTTGCCGTTCCCTTTATCGCCTTTGCCTTTGTCGCCGCCTGGGGCGGGTGGGGCGGGCGGCGCACCCGTGTTGCTGATCGCGGGCGCTACGGTGGGCGGTAACGCTAACAGCGCGCCGAGGCTGGCGGTTACGGTGATGGGGGAGCCGGCGGTCAGTGGGGTTGCCGCTTCCGGGATTTGGGCCACGATTTTGCCGGCCGCGACAGAGGAGTTGTCCACCGGCGGCGCTGCGACCAGCACCCAGCCCTGTTGCTGGACCAGCGCGCGTGCTTCGTCTATGGTCATGCCTAGTAGTTGCGGCGCGGGTTGTAGCGCGCTGATCGGGATGGCGGTAGCAGTAGCGGGCGGCCCGGCGGCGGCGGTGGGGCTTTGGCTGCGCTTCGCCGCCGGCAGCGCCAGCAGGCCGAGCAGCAGGATGCCCGCGATAGCGGGGATGGCCCAACGCGGCAGCAGCGGGGCAAGGCGCGGCGAGGTAGTCGGCGGGCGCGGTGCCGTGGCGGGCGGCGTAGGCGCGTTCATCAGCGGAGTGGCAACGGTCGGCGCAGCACCCAGCGGCGATGGCGCAAAGGTCTGCGTGGTTGCGCCGGTTGGGGCTACGCCCTGTGGCTTGATCGGCTCCGGCACGGGCGCAAGCCTGACCTCTGGGGCGGGCAGCAGCTGACTCGGCGCAGCGACGGTGCCGGTGAAGGCCGCCGTCACTTGCCGGCTCTGATCCTGCACGGCGGCTAATGCTTCCTGCAGGGCCCCCGCTGTGACGAAGCGATCTGCGGGGGCCGGGGCCAGGGCGCGGCTAATCAGCGCCGCCAAACCAGCCGGCACCGTCGGATTGTGTTCACGCAGGGATCGTGGCGACCCAGCCTGCTGGGCAAGCGCGGCGGTCGTAGCCCCCGCATAAGGCGGCACACCAGCCAGTAGCGTGTAGAGGACCGCGCCCAGACTATACACATCGGCGGCGGGGCTAGGCGGCGCGCCCGCCAGCCGTTCAGGGGCCAGGTAGGGTAACGCGCCGGGGCTGGGAGAGCGGTCGTTCGCACTTTGCTCCCCGCCCGCTTTAGGGGCGGGGCTGGGGGAGCGGTCGTTCGCACCGGCCCCGCCGAAATCTACCAGCTTGACCGTGCCCACCGGGTCAATCAACAGGTTGGCCGGCTTCACATCACAATGGAGCAAACCCTGGTCGTGGACAAAGGCCAGTGCGCCCGCGACTTGCAGGCCGAGGTCTACGACCTGGCCCACCTCTAGCCGCTGCCCAACCGTCGGCGGCGCGCCGCCCACCCGCTCCATAACGATGTAGGGCAGGCCATCGTCCATGCCTGCGTCGTAGACTTGGGCCAAATGCGGATGGTGCAGCCCGGCGGCGAGTTGCGCTTCGTGTTGAAAGGCGGCCCGCGCCTGGGGGTCGGCGGCTCCCTGCGGATGCAGCACTTTGACCGCCACGCGGCGCTCCAATTGCGTATCCTGCGCCTCATAGACCGTCGCCGTGGCCCCCGATCCTAGCGGCTGTTCGACGATGTAGCGGTTGTCGAGCGTTTTGCCGGTCCACGTTGCGGTCATGCGGCACCTCCAGTCTTCAGCAAAGCAAAGGTTGTGCCGGGAATGGCGTTAGCCTAGCCATTGGGGATCAGGTAGGCGGCCAGACGCGGCAGGTCTACGTTGCCACCGCTGATCACGATGACTACGGGGCCAGCGGGCAAGTCGGCACGCCCGCTGAACAGCAAGGCCAAGCCTGCTGCCGCCGCCGGTTCGGGTAACACTTTGGCCCATTCAACCAGCGGCGGCAGGGCGGCCAGGATTTCGGCATCGCTCACCGGCAGCACGGCATAGACCCACTCGCGCACCAGGGCGTAGGGCAACTCCCCGGCGAACGGCGCGGCCAGGCCGTCAGCCACCGTTTGCACGCGATCCAGGTGGACGGCATGACCCGCCGCCAGGCTTTGCATCATGCCCGGCGCGCCCTCCGGCTCCACGCCGATGACGCGGATGGCGGGGTTCTGGCTCCGCACCGCCACGGCGATGCCGGCGAGCAGTCCGCCGCCGCCGACCGGCACGATGATCGCGGCGGTCTCCGGCAAATCTTCGAGGATTTCAAGGCCGACCGTGCCCTGCCCGGCGATGATGGCCGGGTCGTCGAACGGCGGCACATAGCAGTAGCCGTGTTCCGCCTGTTCGGCTTGGCAGCGGTCGAGCAGCGTCACGCGGTCGGGGTGCAGGATGACCGTCGCGCCGTAAGCCCGCGTGTTGGCGATCTTGGATAC
The DNA here is from genome assembly GCA_030853735.1 of Chloroflexota bacterium. GTDB lineage: Bacteria > Chloroflexota > Chloroflexia > QHBQ01 > JAICKM01 > JAICKM01. The sequence goes on along the minus strand of JALYUO010000681.1, from coordinate 1,874 downwards.
CGGCGCGTCGGCGGGCATGACCACGGTGCAGGCCACGCCGGCGGCGCGGGCGGCCCAAGCCAGCGCCTGGGCATGGTTGCCCGCCGAAATCGTGACCAAGCCGCAGGCCCGCTCCGCCGCGCTAAGGGTGGCGATCTTGGTCAGCACGCCGCGCGGCTTGAACGAGCCGGTCTGTTGCAGGTTCTCCAGCTTCAGGTAGAGTGGTCGCCCGACGCGCGCGCTAAGGGCTTCGCTGTAGAGCAGCGGCGTGCGGACCAGCGCGCCGCCAATGGTGCGGCGGGCGGCCTGAATATCGGCCAGGGTCACAGATGGCATGGTGCGATCCCCTCTGCTGGGCGTACTGTCGCTGCTACTCGCTGAACTCAATGCCGGCGGCGGCGGCGAACAGGCCACCGCCGTGGCGCGGTTTGAGCGCCAGCACCCGCCCGCTGCGGATCGAGAAAAAGTCCCAGTCCACCGGGTCGCCGGCCACCTTGCCGGGGATGGGCATCAGGCGCGCCGTCAGCGGCTTGTCGAGCCGCACCGCCAGCGTTGCCATATCGCTGATCACCCCGGTCAGCGCGTCTTCGTCGCTGTCGCCGGGCAGCGGCACGGTGTCGAGGCCCAGGCCGCAGACGGCGGAATAGAGCAGTAGGCTGTCGAGATCGTAGCCCACGCCGGCTTGCAGCGCCAGCACATCGTCTTCCAACACCGGCAACATCAGGCCGGAGTAGCCGGTGCGCGGCACGCTGGCCCGGCGCAGGCAGGCCGTCACGAAAGCCGCCGCGCTGAGGGTGCCGGGGCCACCGAACGGTCCGCTGGTCAGTTGCTCGAAGGCCCGTCCGATGCTCTGGGCCGCGCCCGGCGTGGGGGCCAGCGACAGGTCAATGCCCGCGAACCGCATCCGGTACTCGGCAGCGACGGCAGCGGCGATGGGGCTGATCCGTTCGCTGGCCGCTTCCAGCGCCGCCACCAGCCGCGTCTGCGCGTCGGCCAAGTTGTCTGCCCCGCCGAATGCGGTCAGGGCGAGGTCGGCGGCTTCCAGCGCAATCGCCAGCGTGGGCCGGCTGTCGGCATCGGGCAGGTAGTAGGCGGCGGGGAAGAAGGGGATGTGCGGCGGGCAATTCGCCAGCGCCGCGAAGCGTAAGTTGCCCTGACCGCCCGGCGTAGACTCGGCAATCGCCTTGATCGCTGCCGCTGTGCGTCGTGCCGCCCGCAAGTTGACATACCCCTGGAGTCGCCCATCTTGCCGTTCGGCCCCGCCCACCTGCACACTGGCAAACACCGTGCTGGTGCCGGCAATCACCTCCGGCAGCCGTTCAATCAGGGCCAACGCCGCATCCGGTCGCCCCGCCTGTACCGCGCCCAGCGCGCAAAACCCGATGCCGGCTGCCTCACACGCGGCTTCTAGTTCCTGGGCCAAGCGCAAGGGCTGCGGCATCAGGCCGGGGGTCGCCAGCAATTGCGGCAAGGGCGCGGTCGCTAGGCGCACCGTCTGCACTTCATAGCCGGCATCGCCGTAGGCCGCCCGCGCCGCCGTCGCCGCCCGGCCCAGCGTCGCTACGGTGGCGGCGAGGGGTTGCCGTTCGTGCAGCCCCGCACCAAAGGTGAGAGATCGGATTTTCATGCCGCATGATACCACGGCAGCGGCTTGGGCGACAAGCAGGGCGGCTCATCAGGCAGGGCTTATGCGTTCTCGCGTCGGCGGGCTTGGGGCGCGCAATGAATCGGACTGTGGGAGTGGCCTCCTGGCCGCGCAAGCCTACCCGTACCGCGCAGCTCGGGTAGCAAACGAGTAGATCGGGGTATGCCCCGCCCCAGCGCGGCCAGGAGGCCGCTCCCACAGTCCGCCAGCGGCCCATCCGGCGCATGAATCTGAGAACGCATAAGCCCTG
>JALYUO010000656.1 GCA_030853735.1 Chloroflexota bacterium | reverse complement strand
GGGCACGGGGGAGGGATCGGCACCACGCAGGGAGGGGGGTAGATCGCTGTCCCCCAAGCGCCCGGCGCGGTTCTCCGGCGGGGTATAGGGGCGCGCACGCGGGGGGCGGTCCCCGGCCGGCATGGGGCGGGTGTCGTCGTCGGGCGGATAGGGTGGTTCGCGGTTCAACAGGCAGGCTCCTCTAGCCAGGGCATATCGGCTGGGCTTTAGACCAACGGCCCATTATAGCACAATTCGCACCCCGGTCGGCTATAGAGGGCACGCCCTATGCTATAGAAAGGGCAGGAGGCAGACTACCTATGGGGCAAGATTATCGCCGCACTCCTGACGAAGACGACGATCACCTGGACACGATGCCGCGCCGCACCGGCGGAGCCACCCCCCCCGCGCCCAGCCGCCGTGGGGTCGAAGGGGAGATCATCCGCCCTACGGCCACCACGCCACCTGATCGTGGGGCTGCCGCGCCACCCGACCGGGCCACCCTCTACGTGCCCGCCGATGGTGCGCCACCCCCGCCCGCCCCCACGCCGCCCCGCCGAGGTACCGGCAATGCCTGTATCTGGCTGCTGGCGCTGGCGGCGATGGTGGTGCTGGCCTGCGGACTGCTCGGCGCGGGTGTGCTGAACAACGGCATCAACGGCGTATTTGGCATGGTGCCGCGTTTCCCCAACATAGCCACCACACCGGTCGTCAGCATCCAACCGCAAGGCCCATCGGTGGTCGAGCAAGTGCAGGCGTTAAGCCGCCTCGAAACGGCCCGCTACACCGTCAAAACCATCATGACCGGCCAGTCGGTGGGTAGCGTGATAGGCATCGTACCGGGTAATCTGACGACCGACAAAATCTTGTTTCTGGCCTATGGCAATGTGGTGGCGGGGGTAGACCTGAGCAAGCTGCGCCCGGAAGATGTACAAGTGGTCAGCAACACTGTCACGATGCGCCTGCCGGCGGCGGAGATTTTCAACTATACGCTGGACAACAGCAAATCTACCGTGTATGACCGGCAGACCGGCATATTCACGCAGGCAAACCCCAACTTAGAAACCGAAGTGCGCCAACGGGCCGAGCTAGAAATCCGTGCCCAGGCGCTGGAGGACGGCGTGCTAAAGACCGCGCAGGACAACGCCGAAACGACGCTCCGCACCCTGTTGCACGGGCTGCACTACGACCACGTGACTTTCCTGCCGCCCAGCAGCGTCGCCCCCAATCCGGCCACGGCGGTGCCAAGCCTCGTGCCGGACACGACCCCCACGCCGTAATGCAGAATGGCGACGAGTGTTTAGTGTTTAGTGTTTAGTGTTTAGTGTTTAGTGTTTAGTGCTAACGATTGAAGATTGGCGACTGACGACTGACGATTGAGGAGAGAATGTGGCACGCAAAAAGACTACCGTGAGTCCGGTGCGCCTGATCCAAGCCGGGCTGCCCGGACCCTGGCGCTATTTGGACCTGCTGCCGACAATCAGCCTGCTGCGGAACCTGCTAGCTGACCTGCCGCGCGGAGCCTACCCGATCCTTGCGCTGGTGGCGTGGCGCACGCTGACCGCCGAGCGCAAGAAGCAGCAGCAGGCAGTGTTGCACGCCCACCGCGAAGCGATCCGCCGATCCCAACCGGTGTTTATCGTTGGCCGCAAAAGGAAGCGCTTTGGCCTCCTTTAGCCACCTGCGGGCCGTGGCCGATAGCGATCTCGCGCTGTTCTTCGATCAGCAACAAGAGCCGGAAGCCACGCAGATGGCCGCTTTCCCGGCCCGAGATCGGCCGACCTTCATGGCCCATTGGGCCAAGATTTTGGCCGATCCGCTGTGCATCACGCAGACTATCGTTGCTGACGATGAAGTGGCGGGCAATATCGGGAGTTGGCTGCAAGACGGGGAACGGGACGTTGGCTACTGGCTGGGCCGCGCCTACTGGGGCCAGGGCATTGCCACCCAGGCGCTGACCGCCTTTCTGGCCCAGCTGCCAGAGCGGCCGCTCTACGCCTATGTGGTCAGGCATAATATTGGCTCACGGCGGGTGCTGGAAAAATGTGGCTTCACCGTTTGTGCGGCAGACCCGCAGGCTACCCACGCCGGGGCTGATGATGTGGAAGAAATACGCTTGATCTTAACCTAACGAGAGAGAGGATTTTCACCAATGGCGAAACGCAACACCAATTCTAGGGACGGCAAAGTGGTCAGCACGACCAGCGAAGACCAGCCCATCCTGAACCAGCGCGGGCGCGAAGTGCAAAAGTACGGCACGGTACGCTTCCTGCCGATTGGCCTGGATGAGCAGGCCCGTCAGCAGAGCGCCGAAGTGCTGAACCAGATCCTGGCCGACACGATCACGCTCTACAGTATGTACAAAAAACACCACTGGCAGGTGGCCGGGCCGACTTTCTACCAACTGCATCTGCTGTTCGACAAACACGCCGCCGAGCAGTTGGAACTGGTAGACGTGCTGGCCGAGCGCGTGCAAACGCTGGGCGGAGTCGCCACCGGAATGCCGCGCGACGTGAGCCGCCTCACCAAGATCGAAGCCCCGCCGCCCGGCGCGGAAGAGGCACCGGTAATGATCTCGCGCCTGCTCGAAGCGCACGAATTGATCTGCACCGAAGTGCGCGAAGCGATTGACCTGACCGAAAAGAGCAAAGATTGGGGCAGCAACGACATTCTGATGTCTGATGTCCTCCGCACCAACGAGCTACAGGTCTGGTTCGTCGCCCAGCACGTCGTAGACGAGCCGCTGGTGCGGGCGACGACCTAACCCCCCAACCCCCTTCCCTACGAAGGAAGGGGGAGTTTATTAGAGGAAGAGGCTCCCCTCTCCCTTTAGGAGAGGGGTTAGGGGTTAGGTCGTCGTACTCCCCCTTCCTTCGTAGGGAAGGGGGTTGGGGGGTTAGGTCGTCGTCAATGCACCACCGCCGCCAGGAAGCGTTCGACGGCGTAGAGGGTGATTTGGCCGCAGGGACCGCTCAGGTTCACGTCGCAGCCGTGGTTCGCCCACGGTAAGCGCAGATAGGCGTAAGGACGGCCGGCAGCTTGGAGACGAGTTGCCAGCCGTTCGCTTTGCACCGCCCGCACCAGATCGTCGCGGTCGCCGTGGATCAGCAACGTCGGCGGAGTGGTAGGGCCAACAAAATTGATCGGGGCCGCCGCCGCATAGGCGGCCGCCGCAGTCGCCGGGGTGCCACCGAGGTAGGCCGCTTGCACCGCCCGGCTGTCGTTGACCGCCGGATTGGCGGGATGATCATAGCCATAGACCAGATCGGTCGGCCCGTAGAGCGACACCACACCGCGAATTGCCGGGTCGGGCGGCGTGTAGGCGACCAGCAAGGCCATCTGCGCGCCGGCCGAGCGGCCCAACAGCACAAACTGCGTCGGGTCAATGCCCAGATCGGCGGCGTGGGCTTTCAGGTAGGCCAGCGCGGCGCGCACATCATCGGTTTCGGTCGGGAACTGCCACTGCGGGGCCATGCGGTAGTCCACAGCGGCGACGGCATAGCCCTGCCCGGCCAGATAGCGGTTCAGTTCGGGCAAGTCCACCCGGCTGCCGTTTTGCCACGAGCCGCCATGAATGGTAATCACACAGGGATTGACGTGCGTATCCCCCAGCGGGCGGTAGAGGTCGAGCGCCAAAGGCTGGCCGTCGGGCGTAGCATAGGTTAGCGTATCCAGGCGCACCGCCGGCTGCGGCACCCCGCGCAGCACATCGAGCAGGCTGAAGGCCGTGGCGCGGGCGGGGATCGGATCGGGACCGGTACTGCTGCGCGGACGGGCCACGCCAAAGGCCGTCTGGATCGCATCAGGCACCGCAGCGGCGACTGGCAGCGCCCGCGCCAGCGACGAGAAGGCCAGCCCCGCCCCGATCAGGCCCAACAGCGCACCGGCCTGCCCCGCACGGCTACGTCGCCAGCCGGGCAAGAGCGGCACCAGGGCCAGCACCCCGACCCAGTGGCCCCACTCCGTCACCCCCAGACTCACCTTCCACAAGTCCCCGGTCGGCGCGGGCACGACGGCTAACAGCCCCAGGCCCGCAAACAGCCCACCCCAGGCCAAGCGACCCCCAGCCACAATGATCGCCAATGGGCTACGCCGTTGCACTTGTTGCGTCATGTTTCTACCCATTATGTCCATCCATTGTCAGTCAGGTAAGCCATTTGTAGATGAAGGGCTTTCTGTCATTCTGAACGCAGTGCAGAATCTGCTGGGGAGTGTACACACTTGCGGGCAGGAATCCTTTGCGCTACAGAGATTGTCGGCTGTGAGGCCAAGTGGCACGGCAACCGATTCTGCACTGCGTTCAGAATGACAGAATGCCTTTTCCCTGTTAGGCAACCAAGCTACAGCCTTTCTATTGTACGGGCTGGGCGGCAAATTGTCACGATAGGGTTCTTATGCGCCTGTAACCCACTTCTGCAACCATTCTTACCCAGAGGCGCGGGTTTTCTGGTAAAATAGCGGTATGAAATCACGTATCCTCGTCATTGACGACGACCTGAACATCACCAGCTTCCTCAAACGCGCCCTGTCCTATGAGGGCTACAGCGTCGAAACGGCGGCCAGTGGGGCCGAGGGGCTGACCCGCGCGCTGACCGAGCCGCCCGACTTGGTGGTGCTGGATGTGATGATGCCGGGGCTGGACGGCTACGAGGTAGCCAAGCGGCTGCGCGCCGGCGGCCCGCAGGCCATCCTGATGCTCACCGCCCGCGATGCGGTAGCCGACCGCGTGCAGGGGTTGGACAGCGGGGCCGATGATTACCTGGTCAAGCCCTTTGCCCTCGAAGAGTTGCTGGCCCGCGTGCGGGCGCTGCTGCGGCGTGGCGAACCGGCGGCGCGCAATCGCTTGCATTTCGCCGATCTGAGCGTAGACCTGGATAGCCATGAAGTGCGCCGCGGCAGCCGTCCGGTTGAGCTGACCAGCACCGAATTCGAGTTGCTGGTGGCGTTGCTGCGTAACCCGCGCCAAGTCAAGGGCCGTGACGCACTGCTGGAAAGCGTGTGGGGCATGGACCCGACCACCGACACCCATGTAGTCGAAGTCTACATCGGCTATCTGCGACAAAAGTTGGAAGCCGGCGGCGAAGCGCGCCTGATCCAGACCGTGCGCGGGGCCGGCTATGTGTTGCGCGAGACGGCGGCATGAGCCTGCGCCCTGTGGACATACCCCCCGACCGCGTGCCCCTGTCCACCTTCGAGATGCTCCCGCCGGAACCCCTGCCGCAGCCAGTCACTGCGCCGCCCGTGGCCGGCGGGCCGATGCCGGTCGCAGCCCGGCCCGCAACTCAAGCTCCAGCAGTCACGCCGGTGCGCCCCGCCCGCCCGCTACGCTTGCCCATTCGCGCGCGTCTGGCTGTCTGGTACAGCCTCTTGCTGGCTTTTGTGCTGGTGCTATTTTCGACGCTGGTCTATATTACGCTGACGCAAAACCTTGCCACTACTGTGGATCAGTCGTTGGAAGACCAAGCCACAATTATAGGTCAGCAAAGTATTATCACTTTTGACGGTACGACGTTGCAGATTCGCCCGCCGCATATCAGCGATGTGTCCGATATTTTTGTGCAGATCACTGACACAGAGGGCAATGTTGTACTGAAAACCGCGCAATTGCCGCTGGGTCCAACCGCACTAGCGGTGGCACGGGGCGGCGATGCACGTCACGAAACTATATCGCTGAACGGCCAGACAATCCGTGTCTATTATGCGACGTTGGTGCTGCGGGGGCGGCCAATTGGGCTGATTGAAGTAGCGCGTAGCTTAGAAGCGACTAATGCGACGGCGGCGGATCTGGCCCGCCAGTTAGCGCTGGGCAGCGGCTTGGCGCTGCTGGCGGCGCTCGGTCTGGGCTGGCTGATCTCCGGTCAAGCACTGCGCCCGTTGGGGCGGATTGGGCGCGCCGCCGCCGACATTGGGCAAGCGCGCGATTTCAGCCGCCGCGTGCCCTATGCCGGCCCCAACGACGAAGTGGGGCGGCTGGCGGCGGGCTTCAATACGATGCTGGACCGGCTACAGGGCGCTTACGCTGATGAACAAGACGCGGCACGCCGCCTGGAAGCGGCCCTGGTCGCCCAACACCGCTTCGTGGCCGATGCCTCCCACGAACTCCGCACGCCGCTGACCGCGATTCGCGGCAATGCCGAACTGCTGCAACGCATCCCCGACATGACGGCCGGCGACCGCAGTGATAGCATCGCGCAGATCGCCGCTGAGTCGCAGCGCATGAGCCGCTTGGTGGGCGACCTGCTGACGCTGGCGCGCGCCGATGCCGGTGGTGACTTGCACCGTGCGCCGGTAGCCGTGGGGCCGCTGGTCGAGAGCGCCGTCGCCGCCGCCCGCCATCTGGGGCAGGCCACGCTGATCTTGCGCGATCCGCTCCCCGCCGTCACCGTCCACGGCGATGCCGACCGGTTGAAGCAATTGTTGCTGATCCTGCTGGACAACGCGCTCAAATACACCCCGCCGGCCGGCCAAGTGACGGTGCGGGTGGCGCAGCACGGCACAGAGATTGCCCTTAGCGTAGAGGATAGCGGCGTAGGCATCGCCGCCGCCGATCTGCCGCACATCTTTGAGCGGTTCTATCGCGCCGACCCGGCCCGCACGGCCGGCGGCACAGGGCTGGGTCTCGCCATCGCCGGCTGGATTGTGCAGGCCCACGGCGGGCGCATTCATGTCGCCAGCACGCCCGGCGCGGGGTCGGTCTTCACGGTGTTGCTGCCGTTAGCTGATGATCAATTCTTACCGGATTCTGAGGTAACGTTGCAGCCCCTCTGAACCGGAGGCGGCATAATAGAGATACGAACACCGGCGGACCGCGCAAGGGGTGGTCCGCCGGTTCGGAACTTTACTCAGGCAATCCGTCGCCGTCCCCGACGGCGTTAACGCATAGAGTACGTTGTGTCACCCGGCCCAGCCGCAGCAACCGCACAGAGGAGAGACCCCCATGGATGAACGAAGCCAAGACCATTTCCGGCGTGAACAACCCGTGACCGGCGCAGTGGGCGATCTTCCGCCGACCCCGTTCAGCGGCCAACCAGTGGCCCGCCCGACGCGCATCACCACCCCGTTGGGGCCGTTGTCCGCCACAGTCGGCTACCCGCAGGCGACCGCTTATGCCGCGCCGCCGGCCTATGTTCCGCCGGCAGCCTATGCGCCCCAGGCGGTGTATCCGACGTATGCCGCGCACCCGCCGGCCTACATCCCAGCCCCTGGTAGCCAACAGGCGACCCCCCGCGCCCGACGCGGCGGCATGGGCAGCGCGGTTCTCGCCGGCACCCTGGCCTTGGGCTTGCTGCTGGGCAGCGCCGGTGGCGGAGCCACGGCCTGGTATCTGGGCCAGAATGCGCCCGCGCCGGCGGCGAGCATCAGCAGCACCGCCCCGGTCAGCGCGCCGGTGCCGGTCGCTAACGGCGACACCAACGCCATCGGCACGCTCTATAAGAGTGTTGCCAACGCCGTGGTTAGCATCCGCACCACCGACGCGAATGCCGGGCGCTTCGGCAGCGGCGGCGAAGGCACCGGTATCGTGCTGGACGGCGGTCATGTGCTGACTAACTACCATGTAATTGAGGGGGCAGGCACGGTCCGCATCCTCTTCGCCGACAATAGCGGCGTGGATGCTAAAGTGGTCGGCAGCGCGCCGCAAGACGATTTGGCGGTGCTATCGGCCAATCTACCGAGCGATAAGGTGCAGGCTGCCGCGCTGGGCGACTCCAGTGCTGTCCAAGTCGGCGAAGAAGTCGTGGCGATTGGCAACCCGTTCGGCCTGGATCATACGGTGACGGCTGGTATCATCAGCGCGGTCAATCGCACTTGGCAGAGCGAAAGTGGCCGCTCCATGACCGGGATGCTGCAAACCGATGCCCCGATCAACCCCGGCAACTCCGGTGGGCCGCTGTTCAACCTGCAAGGCCAAGTGATCGGCATCAACACGGCTATCGAAAGCCCCGTGCGCGGCTCGGTGGGGGTCGGGTTCGCCATTCCGATCAACCGCGCCAAGAGCCTCGTGCCGCGCCTAAGCAGCGGCACCAGCGTGCAGCGCACTTGGCTGGGCATCCAGGGCACGGCCATTGACGATGAGGTGGCCGCCCAATACAGCCTGCCGGTCAAGAAGGGTATTCTCGTGGTCGGCACCATTGCCGGCGGCCCGGCGCAAAAAGCGGGGCTGGTCGCGGCGGATAGCTCCGGCAAAGGCGGCGACATCATCACGGCCATTGACGGCACGGCGGTCGGCAAAGTCGAAGACCTCACGAGCTACTTGGACAACAAAAAGGTCGGCGATGTGGTGACGCTGACAATCCTGCGCGCCGGCAAGGAGCAACCGCTCAAGTTGACGCTGCAAGCCTGGCCGGATCAGGCTCCGCAAAGCCAAGCGCCCAACGGGTTGCCGAATATGCCCGGCCAGCCGAACACCCCCGGCCAGCCGAATATACCCGGCCAGCCGAACACGCCCAATCGCGGCACCGTCTGGTTGGGGATCTTGGGGGAGCCGCTAACCGCCGCCCGCGTGCAGGAATTGCATCTCGGCGTAACGGCGGGTGTGTTGGTGGACCAATTGATCCCCAACAGCCCCGCAGTAACCGCCGGCCTGCGGGCCCAGACGGACAGCCAAACGGGCGACGTGATCACCGCCGTGGAAGGCAAACCGATCCTCAGCAGCGCCGACATTGCTGCCGCTCTGAGCGGCAAAAAGGCGGGCGATGTGGTGACGGTAACAGTCTGGCGGGACGGCAAATCCACCGACCTGAAGCTGACACTGGCGCGCCGCACGCCGCAACTGCCCAGCGACCCCAACAACCCGATCAATCCCTTCGGCCTCCCGAATACGCCGTAACAGGGGCCAGGGGTCAGGGGTCAGGGATTAGATAACAGGTAAAAGGCATCGGGATTTTAGTTCCTGATGCCTTTTACCTATTTATAGCCCCTACGCCGTGCGTCTTCCTGACCCCTGACCCCTACGCCGTGCGTCTCCTGACCCCTAGCCCCTGGCCCCTACGCCGCGCGGCGCACGGGGCGGGCAACTTCGGCCCACAGCGCGGCTTCGCGCAAAGGCACCGGACGACGGCGGCGCGGACAGGCCGCCAGCAGATCCGTGACCGCAGCCGTCAGCGCCGGGTCGCTCTGGGTCAGGGCCAGCGCGGTGGTGCGCCACCGCCAATCGGGGCTACCCAGCGCCGCCGCATCGCGCGCCACCACCGCCGCCAGCGTCAGCAGCGATTCGCCGCGCACAGCGAGGTCA
>JALYUO010000643.1 GCA_030853735.1 Chloroflexota bacterium | reverse complement strand
GCCTTCATTGGCTCTCCTCCACAGGCCACCACGCTAACCCGCAGATCGCGGTACGGTCAGCATCGCCGGGTGGAACCGCCTCCTACTCTACCCCGCAGATCCTGCTAAGGCCAGCCACGCCCATTGCTAGGTTAATTGTGATCAGGTTTCAGGCTGCCGCGTTGACTCCGCTGGGCGAAAGCGGTATAGTTGGTTGCTGCGTTACATACGGGACGGCAGCGATAGGGTATAATATCAGATGGTATGGTGGATTATTCGCGCAATAATTTTGTCGTTCTAGGCACGCAGGACGTGCTGCGGAATGACGGACTTTGATTGGGAGCGAGACAATGACGTTGACAGCGGTAACGGAAGAGCAGGTCTTGGATGCCTTGCGGACGGTGCGTGATCCCGATCTGCATAAGGACATCGTGGCCTTGAAGTTTGTTGAGAATGTGAAGATCGTAGACGGCGCGGTGAGTTTCACTGTAGTATTGACCACGCCGGCCTGTCCGGTGAAAGAGCAGATGAAGCAGCAGGCCGAGTCGGCGGTCGGGGCGATCCCCGGCGTGACGAGCGCCACGGCGACCATGACTTCCCGCGTGCAGGGGTCGTATGTGCCGCAGCGCGAGGGTATTCCCGGCGTGAAGAACATTATCGCGGTGGGCAGCGGCAAGGGCGGCGTGGGCAAATCCACCGTGGCGGTGAATCTGGCCCTGGCGCTGGCGCAGACCGGCGCACGGGTGGGTCTGCTGGATGCCGACATTTACGGCCCCAACGTGCCGCTGATGATGGGCGCGGTGGGCAAACCGGAGAGCAGCCCCAGCGGCAAGATCGAGCCGATCCGCACCTATAATGTGGATATGATCTCGATTGCCTTTTTCTTGCCTGACGACAATTCGCCGGTGATCTGGCGCGGGCCGATGCTGACCAAGCTGCTGACCCAGTTTATCTATGATGTGGAATGGGGCGAGTTGGATTATCTGGTGATGGATATGCCACCGGGCACCGGCGATGTGCAACTGACGGTGGCGCAGTCGCTGCCCCTGACCGGCGCGGTGATCGTCAGCACACCGCAGGATGTGGCGCTGATGGATGCCAAGCGGGCGCTGGCAATGTTCCAGAAGCTCAATGTGCCGGTGCTGGGCATTGTGGAGAACATGACCACGTTCATTTGCCCGAACTGTCAGCATGAAACGCCGATCTTCGGGCATGGCGGTGCGGCCACCGCAGCGCATGATCTGGATGTGCCGTTCCTGGGCGAGTTGCCGCTGACGCTGGAAGTGCGGATCGGCAGCGACACCGGCAAACCGATCACGGTGGATCAGCCGCAGTCGGCGGCGGCGGAAGCGTTCCGGGCGGTCGCCAAGAACTTGGCCGCGCAGATCAGCATCCTGGCCTATGCGCGCGCCGGAGCGGCGAGTCGGCCCGCCGGTGCGCCGCTACAACTGTTCCGCAAGCGGTCGGAGCAGGAGGCAGTCGGTAGTGGGCAGTAGGCAGATACGGTAGGCGGGGGCTGGGCTCCCCGACCGTGCGTGGCTCAGGAGCGTGTGTTCCTGAGCCGCCCCTGTTTTCTAGGAGGCGCTATGTTTTGGGCGACACTTGAGGCACCGTGGCAGGGTTGCCTGAGCGAGGCATGGGCGGCATATTGCGCCGGATCGCTGCCGATTGGGGCGGTGGTGACGGATGCGGCCGGACAGATCGTGGCGCGGGGCCGCAACCGCATCTTGGAGCCGAGCGCCGAGGAGCCGTGTTTGCACGGTAACCTGCTGGCCCACGCGGAGATGAATGCGCTGAACGCGGTGGACTATCGGCGGGTGGAGCGCCACGGTTGCGTGCTGTGGACCACCACCGAACCGTGCCCCCTGTGCATCGGCGCGGCACGGATGATTGGGGTGCAGGCGATCCATTATGCCTCGCGCGACGCGGCGGCGGGCAGCATTGATCTGCTAGGGGCCAATGCCTTTATGCGGCGGCGACCGATCCAGGCCACGGGGCCGCAGCGGCTGGATTTGGAGGCGATCATTGTGGCCTTGCACGTTGCGGTGCGGTTGCGCGAAGATGCGGCGCTGGAGAACTGGGTCGTCGCTGCCTGGAACACGGTGGTGCCGGCGGGCGTGGCGTTGGGCCGTGCGTTGCACGCCGACGGCAGCCTGACTGCTTTGCGCGCCGGCGGTGTACCCGCGCCGGTTGTGCTGGATACGCTGGCGGCGCGGCTCCTGGCAGGGGGGTAGAGGGCGCTAGTGTGAGATCAAGCAACCTATTAAGCTGACCCCCACGAGGACGGCGCACAGCCGTGCGCGACTACCCCAAATTGCATGGTTGCGGCGCGCAGGAGGCTGACCCCCACGAGGACGGCGCACAGCCGTGCGCGACTACCCCAATTTGTGTGGTCGCGGCGCGCAGGAGGCTGACCCCCACGAGGACGGCGCACAGCCGTGCGTGACTACATCTAGCAAGTGGTTGGAAAAGGCGCTAGGAGTAGTGGTGACCAAATGCGCCGGATTGGAGATGGGGGTGGGCATCGAGGTAGCTTTGCAGCAGGATGGCGGCGGCGGTACTGTCAATCTGGTCGCGCTGTTTGCGCGGGCTGATGCCGGCTTGGGTGAGCAGGCGGGCGGCTTCGACGGTGGTGAAGCGTTCGTCCCAGTATTCGAGCGGCACGGCCAGTTGGGTGGCGAGATAGGCTCCGAACTTTTGCACGCGGTCGGCTTGCAGGCCGTGCGAACCGTTGAGGTGCAGGGGGAGGCCGGCGATGACGCGGGCGGCGGCGTGTTCGGCGATCAGCGCGGCGATGGCGGCGGCATCGGCGTTGCGCCCGCGCGCGGCCAGGGCGGGCAGGGCACGGGCCACGAGGCAGAGTTCATCGCTGACCGCTACGCCGATGCGTTTGCGACCTAAATCGAGGGCGAGGATTCGCACTGCCTACTTCGGTTCGCCGGTGGCGGTGGGACCGGGGGTGGGCAGGGGCGTACTGCCGCCGCCGCCGGTGCCGACTGACTGCGGGTTGAGCGGGGCGATGGTGATGTTGGCGGGCACATTGGGTACGAGGCTCTCTTCCGCCTGCTTGAAGAGCGTGGCTTGGCTGGTCGCTGTCACCTTGACGCTTTGGATATACGGGCTGAGGATCGGATCAGCATAGATCGCGGCTTCGGCCTCTTGCGGGGTCAGGCCACCGACTTTGCTTTTGATCTGGGCGATGATCTGCGGGTTCAGGGTGACGGTGTAGAGCAAGCGCGGGCTGGTTTCGGTGCGGAAGACGACGCGCCCGCCGGCACAGTCACTAGCTTGGGTGAGCGTCAGCTTCGTCTCATCTATGCTGGAGGGGTCTATGGCCGCATCCACAATGGGCGGCAGGTTTTGCGGCGCGGCATCGAGGGCGGCCAGCGCGGCGTGGTGACGCACTTCGGCGGGCGCATAGACGTAGACGCTGGCCGTGGTGGTCATGGCGCTACTCACCGACTCGGCTTCTGCGCCTTCAGCGGGCAACGCGCCCACCTTGTAGTCGGCATCGCCGGTAGGCAGTTGCAGGGTGCAGGTGAGCGGCAGGCGGTCGGGCGGCACTTTGCCCAGGATTTCGCCACTAGCGCGGTTGCGGAGGTCGTCTTTGAGCGCGGCCTGCACGGCAGCGAGGTCTTTGGCATCCACGATCTTGACCGGGCGGGTGGTGCCGCCGCCGGGCTTGCGCGTGGTAATATAGCTGGCGTTGCCGTATGCGCCGCCTAGATCCGCCCCGTTGTAGTCCGGCCCCGCCGCATCGGCTTGGACATCTACCTCGCGCACGCCAAAGACGAGGGCGGTGAAGTCGGTGGCGGGCACCGTAACCGAATTGACGGTATGATAGCCTTTGCCGTTACCGCCAATGAGTTTGGTGCCGCCGGGTATGGCAAGCGCGCCGGTGCCGTGGTTAGTGAAGCGGATCGTGCCGACGGCGGATTTATCGGGCACCTGTTTCACGCCGGTGGTGGCGACGCTTTGGCTGCTGCTGAAGTCGGCGCTGATGCGTTGGGCCTGCACCGGTTGGGCCACGCGCGGCGCAGCAGGCGGCAGCGGGGCGGTGGTGCCGGTGAGCGGCGGGGTGCTGGTGAGGGGCAGCGTGGCGGTCACGAGGCCGGGCGCGGCCAGACCGGGCAGACTGCGTCCGGCGGCTCCCATCAGCACCGGCACCTCAATGCGGATGGTGCCCAGATCGGCGGATTGGCGCGGCGTGATGACGATGGTGGCGGTCGCTAGGCCGGGCGTGTTGAAGTTGAAGAACAAGATCGCGCTGAGGCCGGCGAGAATGGCGGCCACGCCGAAGACCACAAACAGGGCTGCGCCCCAGCGGCGGCGGGTTTGCGGGCGGGCACGGGGTACGGCACGGGTGATTTCGCGCGGCGGGGCGAGGGGTCGGGCGACAGGGCGGTTGGGCAGGAAGCCGGGTGTGGCGACATAGCCGGCTGCCGCTTCGGCAATGACAGGGGCGGCGGCCACGGCGGCCACGGCGGCTGGCGCACTTCCTTCTGCCGGAGTCACGTTATAAGCTACCGGTTCGGCGATGGCGGCGGGCACGATCACGGTGTCACTGTAGGAACCGTTGCCGTTCGTCGTGAGCGGCCGGTTGCTTACATCCGCCAATTCGGCCTCGGTGGGCGGGGCGGGCGACGGGCGGCGTTCCAGCGCGGCGGCTGTGCCGGTGCCCAGCACG
>JALYUO010000630.1 GCA_030853735.1 Chloroflexota bacterium | reverse complement strand
GTGGGGAGCCGCGCGAGCGGGGAGCTGCTTAGGCCGCGACGGGTAGCTGGGCCGCGGTCGCCGGTGTTGGGTCAAGCGCCCCCGCCGGCGCGGCGGCCGGCCAGGGTTGGCCCAACTCGCCCGGCAGCGCCGCTGCGCCGGCCGCCTGGGCATAGAGCTGTAGCAGCTGGGGCCGATAGCGATCCAGCGCCATCTGAGCCCGCGCCAGGCTGGTGCTGGTGACCGGCTCCTGGGGGTCGGGGTCCATGAGCGCCCGTTCCCAGGCTTCTTTCGCGCGCCAGACGGCCAGGTGCAGAGCATTGTAGTGGGCCATGGCGGCGCGCCCGGCGGCGATCTGGGCGAGGGCCAACAACTCCGGATGGGCGGCCGGGCAAAACACAAACACGGTGAGACCCCGGCGCGTGGCAATATCGAGCATATGGGCCGTCCCGGGACTATGGCCGTCCCAGATCGCCACCAGCGCCTCGGCGACCGCGGCCATCGCCTCGTTGCGCCGATAGCCGGCACTTTTCCCGAACTGGGTCCAAGCGGCGGGCATGACGGTGAGCGGGAGGTCGTGGGCGGTGGCCCAGGCTTCGCCGGCGCGGTCCACGCCCAGCGCGCCGCCACTGATGACGTGGGTAATGGCGAAGGGGACGACGGCCAGCGCGGCCGCGACCAGCGCGGGATCGCGGTAATCACGACTACCGGCAATAATAGTACGCATCGAGGTAATCCTTTCGGGAGGTAAACCCAGGCGCAGCTGGGCTAGGCCAACGGGTGGTTAAGCGCCGGGGAGGAGCCGGCAAATCGGCGCGCTATGAAAGCCCGTGGCGGCGGTGCGCCCGGTGGGCCGGACAACCCCGCCCGCGACCAGCGCGTCAAGCAGCCCGGCGTTCTCGCTGTAGGTCTTGATCACGACCTCATCGGCGGCGAGATCCACGCCCGGCAGATGGCGGGTCGCGGTCGCCAGGGGTTCGCCGGTGGTCGCGACCACTAGGCGCAGGGCGCTGCGCCCGTTGGCGTACTGGCCGCGCAGCACGGTGCATTCTTCGTCGGCGAAGTGAATACGCTGATCCAGGGGGCAGATCCTCTCAGGCTAACAGAACCGGCGGTCGGGTGACACCCCCGCGCTGGGCAGCGACCACAGCGCGGGGGCGGGCGGTGGTTCCTAGAAGGGCAGGCCGTCGAGGTCGTCGTCGGGGGCGGTCTCCGGGGCGGTCTCCGGGGCGGCGGCCGGGCGGCGGTCGAGGAACTTGACTTCGTTCACGACCAGCTCGGTCTTGGTGCGCTTGGTGCCGTCCTGCTCCCAGGTGCGGGTTTTGAGGCGGCCGGCGACGTAGAGCAGCGCGCCCTTCTGCACGTAGCTGTTGACGGTTTCGGCCAGCTTGTCCCAGGCCACGCAGTTGAACCACTCCGTCTCCTCGACGGACTGGCCGGTGGCATCGCGGTGGGTGCTGTTGACGGCGACGCTGAAGCTGGTGACGGGCTTGCCGTTGCTGGTGTAGCGCATTTCGGGGGTTTGCCCGGCGTGGCCGATGATCGCGGCGTGATTCAGACCGTTCATGGGGATCTCCTTCGTAAGGTAATGAGTAAAGGGTAAAGGGTAAAAGATCAAAGCTGAAATTGAGCGAAAATGAGTAACGGGCGAGCGGTCAGGGTTACGGCCACCATCCTACACTTTCGGCCTATGGAGTTATGCGGACGCACACCCTATTCAGTAGGCGTTGCCCTCACGGGGCGCCGGGTGCCCAACTTTTTCTCCAGTACCGGGATCGTCGAGCGCGTAACGGTCGCACAGAGGCACCAAGGTTTCCGCGTGGGGTGTCACGGCAGGTTCTTCACCCGCTGGCCCGTAAGGTTCTCCTGTGCATGTGGTGGGGGCGTATGTCGTTGGGGCTGGAGGAGGGGGGTCCTCGCTGGCTCCTGCCATAACGCCCACCGCAAGTTGCGCCTGTCAAATCCGTGCTTGCACGCCACCCCACGAGTTTTTCAGCGCAGCGGGCCAATTTTCCTAGCTTGCGACGGCAAAATTGGTCAAAAACTCGTGGGGGGGTTCGATTTGACAGGCATAGCAACTTAGGCGCAGTGCGCCGGCGGTGGGATAATGAGCAGGGGCCAGTAGAGGCAACCCCATTCCCCAGCCCCGCCAGACGCCGGACACAGCCAGGGGAGCCGGCGTGCGGGGGAACCGTGACTCCCCGGCGGAACGATGCCAGTGGGGCTGTTGCGCGTCTCTGGGGTGCGGAGAACGAGCGGCACCCGGCGCACGGGGCAAGCGCCGGGGTACAGGGGTGTGCGTCTACCCCAGCAGCGCCAACAGGGCGCATGGCCTTAACCCTGACCCCTCGCCATTCGGTAGGCGCAGGGGGTTCCCATAAGGGGGGTCCGGCCCCCTTGTGGCGGAGGCGGCTGATCGCTGGGGCAGGGATCCCCGGCGGACGGCGCCCCCGCCCAGCGCGGGCCGTGCCCGGCGCGTGCCCGACGGCGCTGCGAGCGACGGAGCCGACAGGCACTGAGTAGTTTAGTGAGTAGTTTAGTGAGTAGGCGACGGAACTGCGGCTATAGCATTGGGTTAGCATAACTGTAGCATCCGTGTAGCACTTGCCCCGCCGACCGCGCATTGAGTAAGGTGGTACAAAATAGTAGCAACAGCAAGACAATTAGTATTGATGACGGATAATGATGATTAACCGGCATATAGCATATAGCGGTAAAAGCTGTTTTGTGCCTGAGCAACACGCTGCCGGCGGCCTAGACCGGGCGCTGGGCCACTTGGCGTAGATTTTAGTGGGTCGGCAAGATGATCGGCCCTAAGCAGACCCCGCTTTCTTGCGTCAGTTTCTATCAAGGTTCAGGATCGGTCGTTGAGTCTTGGTCAATGGGATTCGGTGCGGTCCTGGTCCCCTGTTCCCGTCGGCAAGGACGGCCTATTATTTATGTCAATCTGGGGTGAGGGCTGCGGTTACTCTGCTATCTTATAGGAAGCGACTTGTTGTGCGCTTGGATTGGGTGCAGGTCTAGGAGCCGCCTGGTAGCAAGCCGGGCGGCTCCTAGCTGTGGCGCGGCGGGTAGCCGCCGCGCGATAGTTCCGCCCTACCTTCCGGCCCGCCGGGGATCGGGCCCGGC
>JALYUO010000629.1 GCA_030853735.1 Chloroflexota bacterium | reverse complement strand
AACGCGCCCTGCGTGGCGGCCCACGCCGCCTGGGGCACCCGATAGATAGTGAATTGCAGCCCGTCGGTGGTGTGCGTGATGGGGGTGCTGGTGCCGCCGGGGTAGAGGGTTTGCAGATAGGGCAGGTACTCGGCCTGTTTAGGATAGATCAGGAACGCCAGATTGCGGTCGGCGGGCACGGCCAGCGGCAAATGGCTGCCGGGCGTGCCGATGGCGGCGCGGGGGATGTCGAAGGCCAGCAGCCGCACCCAGCCCGCATTGACCATCGGCGCAAAGCGGCTCACGGTCGTCACGAGCGTGTCCGGGCCTTGCGCGGCCACGGTGTCGCCCAAGACAGTAGGCGCGGTCCAGCGGTCCATCGCTGCATAGTCCACAAAATAGAAGCGTGCCTCACGCACCAGCAAGCCGGCCGCGACCAGGGCCACAGCGACCGTACTGACGGTGGCGAGCGCCCGCCGCAGCCGCACGGTGCCGGCCACCGTCACAGCTTCCACGCGGCGGGCGAGGCTATCGAGGGTCAGCGCGGCAGCCAGCGCCAGCACCGGCACGGCGGTCGCCATGCGCTGCATATTGGGCGTTTCGACCGTGACGATCACGCCGACGAAGCCACTCACGAACCAAGCGGCCGGCGCGACAAAGCGTGGATCGCGCGGGCGCAAGGCCAGCCAGCCCAGGCCCAACAGAGTCAGCACGGCCAGTAGCCCCGCCAGCAAGGGTTTGTCGGTGGGCCAGACGTTGCCGCCCTCGCCAAATTGATTAAAGATCCCGACCGCGTGGATCACCTGGGCTTGGAGGAGTTGCGGGAAGGTCCAATGGGGGTCGTAATAGGACAGGCGCTTCGGATTTTCGGGGTCGAAGATCGAGGTTTGCTGGGCGCGCAGGCTGAACATTTGCAGATCATCGGCGATGCGGACAAAGTAGGGGCCGACGACCAGTACGGCCGCGACTGCCGCCAACAGCGCGCCGCGCAGAATCCCCCAGCGCCGCCCGCTCAAGCCGTGCAGCAGCAAATAGAGGCACCAACCCGCCGCAAACAGCGCCCACAGCCGCCCGCTGGGGTAGAAATAGAGCGAAAATCCGCCGGCCAGCCCCGCCCCGATCCAGGTCCAGGATCGGCCACTGCGCGCGCCTTCGAGGAACAACGCTGCGCTGATCACCCAGAGCGTGGTGGTGGGATTGGCCTCGGTGGTGAGGCGCGAAAACTGTAGCGCGACGGCCAGCCCGCCCAGGATCGCCCCAGCCAGCAGGCCCACCCGCACGCCGAAATGGCGCAAGCCGATCCACGTCACGCCGGCCACACTGATCAGTCCCCACAGGCCGCTGAAGGCGCGCGCCTGCACAAAGCCGATACCCAACCAGCGCATCCAGGCGGCCAGGATCTGGAAATAGGGCATGGGGATGTAGTACCAGCCAATGTCGAAGAAGCCGCTGGAGTCGGTGCCACGCATCAGGCGGATAGCTAGCGCGGCGCGGTCGCCTTCGTCGGCGTTGAGGCCGAAGGGCACGCGATCCAGCGCGATCCAACGCGCCGCCGCCGCCCCGACCAATATGGCGACCACCGCCAGCGCCAACAACGCCCGGCCCGCGCCGGTGATCGGCCAGACCGCTTGGCCCCAACGGGCCGCCCAGCCCTGCCGCCGGCTCACGCCAATGCCGCCGACCAGCAGCACGACGAGGCTGATCAGCCAGAGCCAAAAGCCGTTGGGCGACTCAATATCGGCGCGCAACTGGACCAGCGCCAGCCCGTTCAGCAGCACGGCCCCCCCCACGCCGAGCGCCAACACCAGCCAAACCACGCGCCGCTCACCGGGCGCGGGCAGATCCGCAGGACCGGCAGCCGGTTCTTCGTCGGGCGCGCGCGGCAACGGCCAGGCACTCGCCGCAAACAGGGCGATAGCGGCGAGATAGGCGAGCAGGGGCGTGTTCGACATATCCCCAGATTCTACGCGCCCCTCAGCCCAGCCGGCTAGAGCTATCGCTCCCAGTCCACCGGCTAACGGCTCCCAGCGGCGCAGCGGTGTAGGGATCGTCCGGCGCGGCGGGATTGGCGCGGGAGCATCTGACGGCGTAGTATCCGCATCAGTCAGCATCGCGTTCTCGTCTCCTGCGTTAGAGATAGCCACCCGCCCGCAGCGCCGTCTCTAACTGTTCCAACGACTCGTATTCGCGGATCACGGTGGACCCTAACTCGATCACCGGCAGGATCTCGTAGCCCTTGCGGCGGAACTCGATCATGGTCGCCATGTCGCGACGGATGTTGCGCTCCTCGAAGGGCAGGCCGTGCGCGGTCAGGTAGCTCTTGACTTCCAGGCAGCCGCTGCACAGCGGGCCACTGTAGACGCGGATGGGGGTGTCCATTGGCTTGTCTCCGATGCGTGAAGGGTATCGCGTAGCGCGTATTGCGTATTTTTAGCGTTGCGTGTGCTGGGTCTATATTAGCACTTGCCCGGCGCAATGGCAACTTTACCCTATACTGCGGGTGCGGGAGCCCCCGAACCGACGCACCATTATTCGGGGCATCCAGGGTCTGTCGCCAAGCGCGGCGGCGGTGTGGCACCCGTTTGATCGCTGCCGGTGGCGGAGGTGCTCGGCCCTGAACACCCTGCAACCCGGTGGCTGGTGGCCCGTTATAGGGTATGAGGCGACTTCTGTAGGGGTCGGTCCCACCTCTGGTCACTACCATTATATAGGATAGAAGGAGCAACCAGTGTATAAGCTGTATATAGCGGTCATGGGACTGTTGGGTGCCGGGTTTTTGGGTCTGGCGCTGTTGGCTGGGCTGACCGTGGGGGTGGAGCCGGGGGCGACGGCCCAAACCGCAGAGCGCTACTTCTACGAAACCCACCATTTTGTGCGCGGACGCTTTTTGACCTACTGGAACACGCACGGCGGGCTGGCCCAGCAGGGCTACCCGATCAGCGAAGAATTCGCCGAAGTATCCACCACCGACGGTCGGACCTACACGGTGCAGTATTTTGAGCGCGCCGTGTTTGAGTATCACCCCGAATTGGCCGGCACCTCCTATGAGGTGCTGCTCAGTCTCGTCGGCGGTGATGCGTACCGGCAAAAGTACCCGGCGGGCGCACCCGACCAGCGCCCGCACCCCGCCGGGCGGCTCTTTCCGCAAACCGGCAAGCGGCTGGGTGGCAGCTTCCGCACCTATTGGGAGAGCCGGGGCGGCTTGGCGCAACAGGGCTATCCGATCTCCGACGAGTTTACGGAAGTGAGCGCGCTGGACGGCAAACCCTATACGGTGCAATATTTCGAGCGGGCGGTGTTCGAGGATCACCCGGAGAACAAAGGCACGCCCTATGAGGTGCTCCTGAGCCAACTGGGCACCTATCGGCAGGAGGGGCGCTCCCAACTCGCCATCCCGCCGCCGGCGGTCGGGCAGCAGCAATACGGGCCGCTGGGGTCCGACAGCTACCTGCTGTGGCACGAAGCGCCGGCACGGGTGAGCCCTGAAGGGCTACCGCTGCCGGTACCGACCTCTAGCCTGCAACAGACGGCGACCCTGCGCGGCCTGCACCTGCCCACCGGCCGGGTGGTCGGGCCGATCTCCGGCCTGGACAATCCGCTGCTGGCCGGCACGATCCTGGTCGGGACAGATAGCAAGACGCGGCAGTTGTTGGCCTACGACCTGACCAGCGGCACGCGCTATCCCTTGTCACCGACGGGAGGTGCTACTGCCCGCGCTGTCTATGGGCGCACGGTCGCCTGGGCGGTCCCGGACCCCAGCCGTAGCGAGACCAGCCGCATCCTTATGCAGACGTTGGGCGGCTCACCCCCGCAGCGCGTGATCACACGCACTGGTGAGATTACTGCGCTGGCGCTGTCCGCAGACAACCTAGCCTGGGTGGAGCGTCCGATGGAGGGAATCTACAGCAACTACAGCGTCTACAGCCTGGATCGGGCCACCGGCGCGATCCGCACAGTGGGCAGCCTCGTCCCACCGTTCAACCCATATTACATCACCGCGCCCAGCGTAAGCCTGGTTGGGCAGATGCTCTACTGGACCGGGGGCAAGATCCAGGAGACAAATCTCCGCACTGGCACTACGCGCCAAGTGGGTGGGGATAAGGCCGATAACATCTTCGCTCGCCCTGATGTACTCCTCTGGCTGCAGCTGGATCCCTACAGGTTGTGGGGTCAGCGGCTACCGGATGGCGCGCCCCGCCTCCTGGCTAACGGGGTTGCGCCGGGGCACGGGACCCTGGCCGGCTCCTGGCTGGTGTACGACAGGGGGCAGCCGGCTGGCTTGGTTACGGTTCGGTTGGACGATCTGTTCCGCGTCGATCCGCCGGGCATCCCGGTGCCCCCGCCGACCTACCC
>JALYUO010000617.1 GCA_030853735.1 Chloroflexota bacterium | reverse complement strand
TGGACGGCGTGGGCGGCCCCATCGAAACCGTGGCCGACACGCCGGCGGGCGCGACGATTGCCCTGGCGATGGGGTCGCCGTTCGGCGTGGGCGGCTCGGCCTTCCGCACCGTCCGCGACCGCGCGCTCGAAGTGGACACCATTGCCTTTCCCGCTTACACGCGCCGCGCCGTCGAACTGGCCGGCCTCTACGACGAGGAGCAGGTCCGTAATCAGGATGACGAATATAACTATCGGCTGCGGGCACGCGGCGCGCGGCTGTTGCTGGCCCCCGATGTGCGTTCGCGCTATTACAGCCGGGCCACCGTGCGCCATCTGGCCCGGCAATACTATCAGTACGGCTATTGGAAGGTGCGCGTGTTGCAAAAGCACCCCCGCCAGATGAGCGCCCGCCAGTTTGCTCCGCCGCTGTTGGTCGGCGCGCTGCTGGGGCTGGGCGTGCTGGCTCCATGGCAGCGTGCTGCGCGCTGGAGGCTGGTGGGCGTGGCCGGCGCGTATGGGCTGGCGAACGGCAGCGCCAGTCTCTGGACGGCCCGCCGCGCCGGCTGGGGCCACCTGCCGCTGCTGCCCGTGGTCTTCGCCACCCTGCATATCGGCTACGGTCTCGGCTTCTTGGCCGGCCTGCTGCGCTTCTGGAACCGCTGGCAGATCACGGATGACACCACAAAGGCACAAAGAACACAAAGATCCTAAGTAACATAAGCCTCATATCCGTTCATCAATCTTTTCTGCGGCAAAGGCACTGGAAAAACGAAGCGATCAGCGATTAGGATCTTTGTGTTCTTTGTGCCTTTGTGGTGTTATCCGTCTTAGATTGCCTCGGCAAAAGTAGCACAAACGTGCAAATTGGCCCCGGCTGTGGTATAATATATATAGGTAGGCGGGCTGCCTGTTTAGCTTTGTATTTGGTGGGTAGCGGGCGATCTGCGGGGTTGACGACGGATCGGGCGCGACCGGTGCAGGAGGTTGGAGTTGGCTGTCGAAAATGATGTGTTAGATATGATAGATGGGGCTGTCGAAGCTGCGCCGGTCGCGCCGGTCGTGTTGCGCGAGTATGATGCCGGCAGCATCCGCGTCCTCAAAGGGCTGGAAGCGGTGCGCGTGCGCCCCGGTATGTATATCGGTTCGACCGATCAGCGCGGGCTGCACCACTTGGTCTACGAGATCGTGGACAACAGCGTGGACGAGGCCGTGATCGGCGCGGCGGACCATATTGACGTGGTGATCCGTGCCGACGGCACCGTGATGGTCAGCGACAACGGGCGCGGCATCCCGGTGGACATCAACCACGAAGAGGGCAAGTCGGCGCTTGAACTGGTGATGACCGTGCTGCACGCCGGCGGCAAGTTCGACTCGGAAAGCTACAAAACGTCGTCGGGCCTGCACGGCGTGGGCGCGTCGGTGGTGAACGCGCTGTCCGACTGGGTGCGCGTCGAAGTGCGGCGCAACGACAAGGTCTACGCGCAGGAGTATGCGCGCGGCGTGCCGACCGGCGAAGTGGCGCAGGTGGGCGACGAGCCGGGCGGCCGTGGCACGCGCACCTTTTTCCGGGCCGACGCGCAGATTTTCGAGACCACTGACTACGACTACGATTTCCTGGCGCAGCGCTTCCGCGAGATGTGCTACCTGACCAAAGGGCTGGAGATCCGCTTCGTGGACGAGCGGGCCGATCAGGAGCGCGAGACCACGTTCTATTTCGAGGGCGGCATCTATTCGCTGGTGCGCCACATGAACCGCCGCCGCACGGTGCTGACCAAGCCGTTCTATGTGGGCCGCACGATTGAGAAGACCGGCGTGGAAGTGGCGATGCAATACAACGACAGCTATAGCGAGTCGGTGTTTGCCTTCGCCAACAACATCAACACCATTGACGGCGGCACCCACATCACCGGCTTTCGCTCGGCCCTGACCCGCACGCTGAACGACTATGCGCGCAAAAACTCGATCCTCAAAGAGAACGAGGCTAACCTGAGCGCCGACGATGTGCGCGAGGGGTTGACGGCCATCGTCAGCGTCAAGGTGGTCAACCCGCAGTTTGTCAGCCAGACGAAGGATAAGTTGGGCAACGCCGAAGTGCGCGGTCATGTTGAGACGGTGATGGCTGATGCGTTGAGCCAGTTCTTGGAAGAGAACCCCAGCGACGGGCGCAAGATTATCGAAAAGTGCCTGATGGCCGCCCGCGCCCGTGATGCTGCCCGCAAGGCGCGCGAAGTGGTGCGCCGCTCCATCGGCGACGGCGGCACGCTGCCCGGCAAGCTGGCCGACTGCTCGGAGCGCGACCCGGCCCGCAGCGAGATTTTTGTGGTGGAAGGCGATAGCGCCGGCGGATCGGCCAAGCAAGGCCGCGACCGCCGCTTCCAGGCCATTCTGCCCTTGCGCGGCAAGATCCTGAACGTCGAAAAGGCGCGCCTCGACAAGATGCTGGGCAGCGAAGAGATCAAGGTGCTGATTACCGCGCTGGGCTGCGGCATCGGCGAAACCTTCGACCTCGCCAAGCTGCGCTACCACCGCGTGGTGATCATGAGCGTGGCCGGCGACGAACCGACGCTAGTGATGGACCAGACGGGGCGCACGGAGTTTGTGGCAATCGGTGATTTTATTGATGATTGCCTGGAAGGTCGCCGCAGCACCGAGCAGTATCAAGTGCCGGCGTTTGACCTGACCACGCACGCGACGCGCTTCCGCCCGCTTAAAGGCGTGGTGCGGCATGGGCATGAGGAAGCGATGTACCGGCTCACCACCCGCTACAATCGGTCGGTGAAAGTCACCGCGTCGCATAGTGTGTTTGTCTATGAAGATGGGCAGGTGCAGCTCAAAAAGGGCAACGCGGTGCGCCCTGGTGATCTGCTGGTGGCGACCCGTCGCCTGCCGCGCCCGGCCACTAGCCCGACGCAGGTGGATCTGCTGCAAACTCTCTATGCGGCGGGGCTGACGGATGGCCTGTATGTGCAGGGCGAAGCGGTGCGCCGGGTGGCGGCCACGCGCGTGCTCAACAAAGTAGCCCGCCTGGGCCTTTGGCAGGAACAGCGGGTGGAGCTACCGGCCGCCGACTGGCAGCGATTAGTCGCGCAGCGGGAGGCGGCGGGCCTGACGCAGTTGCAAGTGGCGACGGCGGTTGGGGCGAAGCAGCCGATCACGATCAGCCATTGGGAGCGGGGTAAAAACCGGCCTATCGCGTCGCAGTTCCATCGCTACTTGGCGACGATTGGCTGGGACGGTTCGCTGACCTACAACTTGCTGCCCGCTAAGATTGACGAGCGGGTGGCGCAAGACGATAGCAGCAAGAATGCGCGCTGGCGCAAGGTTAGCGCGTACAAGCCGCTGGCCGCGTTCACCGCCGCTGAGGTGGCGCAGTTGGGGCCGGATGTGCAACTGGTGCCGCAGGCGCATGAGGACAAAGCCTTTGCCCGGCACCTGCCGATCAGCCGCGATCTGTTGTGGTTCCTCGGCTGGTACACCGCCGAAGGCAGCATGAGCGCGCATCAGGTGAGCCTCAGCCTCGGTGCGAAAGATGTGCCGTTCATCGCGGAACTGAGCGCGGCGATCCAGACGCTGTTCGGCGAAACGCCGCGCCGCTTCAATGACCCGGATAGCCAGGGCATCAAACTCTACTTCCACAGCGTCGCCGCCGCGCGGTTGCTATGCGCTTGGGGCTTGGATGGGCACGCGCACACAAAGCGGTTGCCCGATATCCTGTTCAGCCTGCCGGCGGACCTCCAGCAGGCGTTCCTAGAAGGCTATTTCCTGGGCGACGGCACGCTGTCGGACACGCAGGTGAAGCTCACGACGAACTCGCCACACCTCAAGGATGGCCTGCTCTACCTGTTCGGGCAGTTGGGCCTTGTGGCGACCCATACGACGATGCAGCCCAATATGGCCCCCGCTGCGCTGATCCAGACGCGGCATCTGTACTACAACCTGACGATTTGCGGCAAAGCGCAACTGGCCGCGTGTCGCCCGATCTGGGCGCGCCATGCCCATGCGCCGCAGCTCGACGCGCATCTGCTGCGCCCCGCCCACAAGGCGCAGGACTATCGGATCATCAGCGATGACCTGATGGCCTTGGAAGTCCTGAGCGCCGAAGAGATCGCGCCCGTGGGTGAGTATGTCTACGACTTTTCGGTGCAAGACGATGAGAACTTTGTCTGCGGCGTGGGCGGGCTGTGCGCGCACAATACCGATGCCGATGTGGACGGCGCGCATATCCGCACGCTGCTGCTGACGCTGTTCTTCCGCCACATGGAGCCGCTGATCCAGGACGGCTATCTCTACATCGCGCAGCCGCCGCTCTACCGCGTGGCGCTGGGCAAGCAGGTGCGCTATGTCTACACCGATGCCGAGCGCGATGCCGCCCTCGCCGAACTGGGCGGCAACCCGATGATCCAGCGCTACAAAGGGCTGGGCGAGATGAACGCCGAGCAACTCTGGGACACCACCATGAACCCCGAGAGCCGCACCATGCTCCAGGTGACGATTGAGGACGCGCTGAAAGCTGACGAGACCTTCGATATGCTCATGGGCAGCGATGTCCCCCCCCGCCGCAAGTTCATCCAAACCCACGCCAAGGACGCGACGTTGGACGTGTAGGGGCGCAGTTAGTAAAATGGCACCGCTTCGCAGATGATGAAATCTGAGATCACCTGGAAGCGGTGTCTTTTACGTATTTGTTTTGTAACTACTCAGCCTACTTTCGGGTCGTCATTCACAAGATGTGGGCCATTAAGCATAATAGACCACAATCTATAGTAACCCTGCCGCGACGAACCGGTCAAAATGCGATTTTCGCCCGCAACTGCCGAACGGGCAACCACAACATATAGTGCCTAGCGCCGTGCTGGATCAGCCATGTAGTGGCTGAGTAGTTACTTTGTTTTATCATTTTGATGCTGATCACCGTATGCTGTGGTAATTTCCACTAGGAGGATGAAATTGGCTGGCAAACTTGCTCTTAAGCGATTGACCGACTCTGATCTAACCTTCTTTGAGTATCAGTTTCGCACTTCAAGTGGTGCTAAACAAAAGGCGATCAATCTTAATCGCGATGTTTTTGTTGACGTGATTTATCCAACTTTAAGCCAACCCTTTGCTCCACAAAGGTTTCCTGTCGATTTATATCTTTATGGACCAGGATTGATGGGCGAGAATAACATTCAACGCAAAGCTCTAAAGCAGGCTAAGAACTGGCGCTTAAATGCAGAACTGGTACATAATCCAACCGATCAGCCTAAGCGCTACGACATACTGGAAGCTGGGGACTTAGCCCTTTTTGAGTTTGGTGAAGGGGTTTATCCTAACACTCTGAGAATATCTCTCCTTGCTAAAGCACTATCCGAAGATATGGCATTACATACCGTACTTGACGTAATCCTCGGCTCATTATCTATGGTTGAGATCACATCTGGCGATTTAGAACAAGCGATAGCAACAGCTAATCCTGCAACAGAACATCCTATTCGTGGCTTTCTAGTAGGAGCTGATATTGAGGATGTTGCTCTAGGCAACAGCCAAGTACGGGATCGTATTTACTCTAATCGCGCACACCGCAAAATGTCGGCACAAGACCTTGAACGGGCCAAACGTAATGCTGAACGTGTCGGTCAGCTAGGTGAAGAATATGTTAGAGACTACTTAGCGGGCTTGAAAGATACCGGTCAGATTCAAGATTTTGCTTGGGTTTCAGCTAGTGACGCGGTGAGTCCCTACGATTTTTGGTTCATCCAAATTGATGGAACGAAACGCCTGCTTGATGTGAAAGCAACAGAGAGCACTTTTGAGCGCGATATACATATTTCAGCAAGCGAACTCAGACAGGCGAGTCGTGGCACAGAAGAGTATGACATCTATCGTCTGTATAGTATAACAGAAACAAGCGCGCAATTAAGGGTAGCTGAGAATATACGCGATTTTGCTAGTGATATTCTAACGGTACTCAGTAACCTGCCACAAGGTGTTTCTTCTGATGCCGTTTCTGTTTCATCCCGTGTGCTTCCATTTGGAGAGGCTATAACAATTATGCTTGCTGATCAAGAAGATGAAGATAGGACTTTCGCTTGACGTGCCTACGCCAGGCACGAATGAGGCTGTAATTGAGCGTCAGAAGCGAAAGTCCTAAGAATGAGGTGAGATGAAACCTACATAATATTTCGCCAGATATTTTCTGCGATTCTGCGGGCAAGCAGTGGGGGGACGGCGTTGCCTATTTGTCGGAATGCGGGGTTCATCGTACCTGAGAAGACAAAGCCATCAGGAAACGATTGTAAGCGTGCAGCTTCGCGTACTGAGATGGTTCTAGCTTGCCTGCTATCATAATGAATATGTGAGTAGCCATCCTTGCCTAAGTGCGCCATAAGTGTCCGTACAGGTTGATTTTCCGCCATTTTCCGCCATTTGTTGGGAAATTTCCCTACATCATAAGGTGGAACCATTTGCTGTTTAAGCTGTTGATATCCTTGTGAGCCAATTTGGATTGGGTTTCCTCCATCAGCACGACGTACTAGTTCTTCGTTGAACAAGTCTAGGGCATGGTTATATGCTTGTGGATATTGATCTCCTGGATTCATGCGCCGAAAGATAGCATAATCACGGGGAAGTGATCGTATTACATGATCGGCGACTCCTATTGTGTTCTCAAACCTAGGCCAGTTTCGCATCATATAGGCGTACTGCGAAATAGGTCCGTTAGCAGGATAGGGCGTAACCTCATTGAACCGTCGCGCTCCCCGCCGCATTGTTCCTTCAAGATGCTGAGTAATAGCTGGTAGATCACCTATCGCTTGGTGAGCCGTGACAGCAGGTGTAAGATTGGGCGCGGGAAGCGGCGGG
The DNA here is from genome assembly GCA_030853735.1 of Chloroflexota bacterium. Classification (GTDB taxonomy): domain Bacteria; phylum Chloroflexota; class Chloroflexia; order QHBQ01; family JAICKM01; genus JAICKM01. The sequence goes on along the minus strand of JALYUO010000617.1, from coordinate 7,564 downwards.
GTTACAAAAAACTCTGCTTGATTTAAGTTAAATAGATCGGGAATCACGGTACGCAAGGCAACCTGGCGTGTTCCTTCATATCCTTTAGGCAAGGTAAGCCAGTGGGTCGGTTGTGGGAAATCTACGGTTGCCTCAAGTTCCGGGGCGTATGCTAGGAGAAACATCCGCTCTCGCATTTGAGGAACACCGTAGTATGCTGCGTTGAGTAGCGTGTACCGAGCGGTATAACCCATGTTCACTAAAACATCACACATCTCATGCGGAATATTATGTCCCCCGTAGTTCATTACATCAGGCACGTTTTCCATAAGGATCACTAGCGGTTTGAGAGCTGCTACGTAGTGCAAATAGCGCAAATATAGGTTGCCTCGTGCATCCTGACGAAATGCCTCTGGATGTTCTGCTACTTCACGTAGTTTTGCCCGACCTACGCGGGCGAATGCTTGGCAAGGAGGTCCACCAACAAGTACGTCAACGCTTTGGGCTAACTGTTGTCCAGGAACTAACTCCGCAATTAACTGTTCCGGTTCTGTAACCGTCACATCCCGCGTCTGAGAATGAATGTTAAAGTTTTCGTCGCCACCATGGAAGTTCTTAGCATGGGATAATGCTGCGATTGGATCATTCTCCACCGCACCCATAATGTTGAAACCAGCAGCCTGAAAGCCAAGTGATATACCGCCACAACCCGAGAACAAGTCTAGGACGCGCGGTGTTCCACCTTGTTGAAGCCGGTGTACCTTAAACTGCCGTTGCACATCAAACAACGGCTGCACAATGAAAGGTGCCAGCCAGAATTGCACATCATCATTTATTACGGGTGTTACTGTAGCGTCCATGACTAGCATCCTCCTGATTCCGCTTTCTGCCTCTATATTACCATTAAAGTAGGATGCTGTATAGTGCTTTATCCACCGATTGTCAGAAAAAGTCCGCCGGCAGTTTCTGTGGCTATTGCAGTGCAAAAGGTTGTGCTTGTGGCGGACGCTACTCGGCGGGTATAATGGGAGGCTGATTACAAATGGGTCGAGAACGCATGGGTGGGTGGGCCTGCGGAGGAGACGGGTATGGGGCAGGAAGCGTCGGCGCGGTCGCCGCAGCGGGGATCGGGGTGGGGGATTGGGCGGCTGGCGTGCCACGTCGCCGGCGCGATCACGCCCGTCCCCGGCGGCATCGGCCCCGTCACCAACCTGATGCTGGTGCAAAACACGATCAAAGCCGCCCGCCGAATGTTGCACGAGTGGAGTTGAGGGGCTATACTAGCCACGATGAACCTGACCGATCTGCGCCACGCCCAGCGTGAGAGAATCCTACACATCGCCGCCCGCTGCGGTGCCCACAACCTGCGCGTGTTCGGTCCCGTCGCGCGCGGGGAAGCCCGCCCCGACAGCGATCTGGATCTGCTCATCGAATTGGAACCGGGCCGCACCTTGATCGATCAAATGGCGCTGGCCCAGGATCTCGAAGACTTGCTGGGCTGCAAAGTAGACTTGGTGGAACCCGCCGGCTTGCATTGGTATATCCGCGACCGCGTGCTACAGGAAGCGGTGCCTTTGTGAAGGATGATCGTTTGTATCAAGTCATTGACCTGTTCTCTGGAGCCGGTGGCATGAGCTACGGCTTCCACCAACACCCGCAGTTCCACATCATTGGCGCGGTAGATGCGGAACGGGCGAAACCCAGCGCCAAACCCGGTTCGCTCGCCTGCAATGCAACCTACGCCGCCAACATTGGTCTAACTCCCCTAGTGGCAGACTTAGCGACCCTAGACCCGACACACCTACGAACGATTTTTTGTGGCGACGCTACACCCCTGTCTGTGCTGATCGCCTGCCCGCCTTGCACTGGCTTTTCACGCACCCTACCCGGCAACCATAGTGTGGATGATCCCCGCAATTCGCTGGTGCAACGAAGTGCCGCCTTTGTGGCTGCCTTGCGACCTACGATCTTTCTAATGGAGAATGTGCGGGAGCTGATCTGCGGCACCTTTCAGCACCACTATGCGGCGTTAGGCGACGAATTGACGCGGCTGGGCTACGCGGTCCACGGAGCCGTCCACCTATTAAACCGCTTCGGTCTGCCGCAGAAGCGCGAACGGGCGTTGATCATTGCGGTGCGCCCACCTTTTACTTTGCACACTCTGGACGAACTCTGGTCTGGTTTTAGTGTGCGTACTGAGGCTACCCATGTGCGCCGAGCCATTGGCGGCCTGCCGCCCATCACCGCCGGAGCCGTTCACCCTGGCGATCCGATGCACACCGCGCCCAGATTGGGCGGTACGAACCTACGGCGTATTGCGGCAATTCCGCACGATGGCGGCTCGTGGGCTGCTGTGCGCTCCGATCCGGCGGCGGCGGATCTGCTGACCGGCGCGATGCAGCGTGCGGTTGCCGCCGGTGATCTGGGATCACACCCCGATGTCTATGGGCGCTTGGCCTGGGATCGCCCGGCGGTTACGATCAAGCGCGAGTGCAGTCATATCGGTAACGGACGCTACGCCCATCCCGTGCAAGATCGCCTTTGCACCGTCCGCGAACTCGCCATTCTCCAGGGCTTTCCTCGGCATTATCAGTTTGTCGCGGCATCGTTAGCCAACCGCTATCGTCAACTCGGTGATGCCGTCCCGCCGTTGATTTCGTACCAACTAGCGCACCTCTGCGAATGGATCTTGACCGGGCGCAAACCAGCCATCACTCAGCTTATCTTGCCCGACACGCTGTTACGGGCAGACGACCTCGTGCTGACCGATACCCTGCTGTCGCCCGCGCTGTGGAATCAGTTGGACATGGCAATGCTGGCCGCCGATTCACCGACTGCCCGTTGAGACAACCCACGAGCCGTGCCATATACAGCGCGCCACATCCAGTCCTCGAATCTGGACTTTTTCGACACTGCCTTCCAAGTTCAGCGTGAAAGCCTTGCGACCGGCGATCATCACGTCAGCATGGCTGCCGCCGCTACGGCCCGTATGCAGCCTGAAATCAGCAGACTGCAAGCCGGCAACTTCGAGTAATAGGTCACGCGGGATCTCGACCAGATCATACTGAACTTGTGCTGTAGCTAGATCAAAGGCCCGCAAGACAAGGATGCGTTGGTACTGCTGTAGATGAGGCACCACTGATTGCAGAACGCCTTGTAAAAACGCTTCAGGGGTTCGGCACTCACGGATCCAGCGTGCTTCCATCAGCTTTGAGATAAAAATATAGCCGCGCCGGATGCTTTGCGCCGCCTCGGTTTTTAATGAGAAAGCTACCCCATCCACAAGGACATCCGCGCCGGGATTGGTGGTACTCGTGACGAGCGTGGCGATCTTACCGTCGGCTAACGCAGCAGTGACAAAAGCGTACTCAAAGCCCTTTTTGTTGAACTTCTCCCGGTGATTAGCGTGGTGCATCAGCAAAATATTAGCGAAAGTAGCAACTGCTGCTGTGTCTAGCAGATCACTGGCCGGGTTAATGGTACTTGTGAGGCCGTTGGACATCGCTTGCGCCATGTTCAGCAGTAGTTGCACTTGTGCTGGCGCTAACTGACGTACTACGGCGAATAGCTCATCTACAGGATCAGGGTTAGACATCCTGTTGGCTCAGATCCGTTTCAACGGCAGCGAACAACATACTGAGGGGCACATCAAGTGCTGTGGCGATACGGGCCAGATTGGTAAGGCTGACATTTTGTTCGCCCCGCTCCAACGCACCAACATAGGTGCGGTGCAAGCCCGCCCGGTCGGCGAATGTCTCCTGCGTATAGCCCAACTGGGTACGCCGCGCCCGGATAACTCGTCCGAAGCTGATTACAATATGCTGTGGATTCATACGTCCCCATTATCAGACTGCTGTCTACAGACAATAGCTAGCATTTCAGGTGCTGCACAGCGAAGAATGTGCTATACTGCGTGGGTTAGCGGAAACTAAACAGCTAAAGGAGCAACCACCCCCATGAGCTTTCCCTCCGACCTGGAGATTTCGCGCGGGGCGCGGATGCAGCCGATCACCGAGATCGCGGCGGGTATGGGCCTGGATCTGGACGATCTGGAACTGTATGGGCCGTATAAGGCGAAGGTGCGGTTGAGCGCGCTGGCGAAGTTGGCGGCGCGGCCCAATGCGCGCTATGTGGATGTGACGGCGATCACGCCGACCCCGCTGGGCGAGGGCAAGACGACGACGACGGTGGGCATCGGCGAGGGGTTCAAGCACCTGGGCAAGCGCAGCGTGGTAGCGATTCGGCAGCCGTCAATGGGGCCGATCTTCGGCATCAAGGGCGGCGCGGCGGGCGGCGGCTACAGCCAGGTGGTGCCGATGGAAGATTTTAATCTGCACCTGACCGGCGATATTCACGCCATCGGCGCGGCGCACAATCTGGCGGCGGCGTTCCTGGATGCCTCACTGCTGCACGGCAACCCGTTGGGCATTAACCCGCTGACCATCACCTGGAAGCGCGTGGTGGACATCAACGACCGGGCGCTGCGCGAGATTGTGATCGGGCTGGGCGGCAAGGAGAACGGCGTGCCGCGCGAAAGCGGCTTCGACATCACCGTGGCCTCGGAGGTCATGGCGATCCTGGCGCTGTGTACCGGCATCCACGACCTGCGGGCGCGCATTGGGCGTTGCGTGGTCGGCCAACGCACCGACGGCAGCCTCGTCACGCTGGAAGACTTGCGCGTGGCCGGGGCCATGACGGCGCTGCTGCGCGACGCGATTAAGCCGACGCTGATGCAGACGCTGGAGAACACGCCCGCGCTGGTCCATTGCGGGCCGTTCGCCAACATCGCGCACGGCAATTCGTCGGTGCTGGCCGACCTGATCGGGCGCAAATGCGCCGATTACCTGATCACCGAAAGCGGCTTCGGGGCCGATATGGGCCTGGAAAAGTTCATGGACATCAAGTGCCGGGTCAGCGGCATGGTGCCCGATGTGGCGGTGCTGGTCGCCACGGTGCGCGCGCTCAAAATGCACAGCGGCCACTATCGTGTGGTGGCCGGCAAGCCATTGGACCCGCGCCTGGACAGCGAAGACTTGGCCGCGCTGCACGAGGGCATGAGCAACCTGGTCGCGCAGATCGAGAACGTAAGCCGCTTCGGTGTGCCCTGCGTCGTCTGCATCAATCGCTTCCCTGCCGACACGCCCGCCGAGGTCGCCGCCATCCAGCAGGCCAGCTTGGCCGCCGGCGCGGTGGCTGCCGTGCCTTCGACCCACTTTGTGGACGGCGGGGCCGGCGCGGTGGCCCTGTGCGCGGCCATCGCCGCCGCCGCCGAACAGCCCAGCCGGTTCCGCTTCCTCTATGAGCTAGACTGGCCGCTCAAACGCAAAATCGAGGCGATTGCCACCGGCGTGTATGGCGCGGCGGACGTGAGCTACGAACCGGCGGCGGAGCGCAAGTTGCGGCTCTACGAGGAGCGCGGCTTCGGCGGCCTGCCGGTCTGCATGGCGAAAACCCACCTCAGCCTCTCGCACGATCCCAAGCTGATCGGGCGACCTACTGGCTACACCCTGCCCATCCGTGAGGTGAACCTCAGCGCGGGCGCGGGCTTTATCTACCCGCTGTGTGGCGATATGCGAACCATGCCCGGCTTGGGCGCGCATCCGGGGGGCGCGAATATTGACATAGATGCCGAGGGCAACGTGATCGGCTTGTTTTAGGCGCGCAAATCGGCTACAATAGGGCTACTGAGCCGGCGCGTGCCTCGGTGATCTGTTTGTGCCTATTGGACCGCTTATAGCGAATGCTGTCTATCCCTGGCGTGCTTGCTGCGCCCGCGTTAAAGGAGTCTATCCTGTTGAATAAGCGTCTCATCCTTTCGCTGGGGCTGTTGATCCTGCTGTTAAGCGCCGGCTGGGTCGGCGCACCCTCGGCACAGGCGGTGCCGCGCAACCTCATGCCGGTGGGCGCACCCTCGGCGCAAGCTGTGCCCAACGCCTCGTTCTTGGTGATCAACGAAGTGTTCGCGCCATCGGTGGCCGCACCCAACAACCAGTATTTTGAGCTATACAACGGCTCCAACAACGCGATTGATTTGAGCAGCTATGTGGTGTTCAACAGTGGCGGCTCGGATGCCTTGAACGTGCTGCCCAATCCGACGATTGCCGCTCGCTCCCTGCTCGTGGTGTCGGCCAGCCAGTTAGGCGGCCAAATCGGCAGCGGCCTCAACCCGGCCAGCGATTTTCTGGCCCTGGTGCAGCGCGGCGCGACCGATACGGTGATTGATGTGGTGAACTGGGGGCCGGTCAACCCCAACTGGCCCAATTACGCCCAGTTCGCGGGCTACTTCTTTGTCAGCAACGCGCCGACTATGCCGACCGACGGTATGCGGAGCCTGCAACGCTATCCTAACGGCTTCGACAGCGACCAACCGACCGACTTTGTCGCCCTGCCGTCTAGCCCGGCCCAGCCGGTGCCCACCTACACGCCCACCCCCAACGTCACGGCCACGGCGACCCCCACCGGCATCGTGCCCACGGCGACCCCCACCCCGTTTTGCATGGACGGTTACGAGCCGGACGGCAGCATCGGGCAAGCAACCACGCTGGCGCTCAACACTGAGCAGACGCACACCATTTGTCCCAGCGCCGACAACGACTTTTTCTCGATCACCGTGGTGAGCAACAAAGTCTATTCGATCTATACTAAAGACCTCGGCGGCAGCCTGGATACGATTATCGCCATTCTGGATTCGCGCGGCACCAAAATCGCCGAAAACGATGACCAGCCGGCCTGCATCTGCTCACGGATCGATATGGTCTTCCCCAGCAACGGCACCTATTACGTGCGCGTGCGCGACAATCGTAACCTGGGCGGCATCGGCTGGGTCTACACGGTCGGCTTCAGCGTCACCCCCGGTCCCGCGCCCACCGGCACGGCGACGGTCACGACCACGCCCGATCCCAACGCACCGACTGCCACGGCGACGATGGCCCCCTGTAGCGACCCCTATGAGAACGACGGCGTGCCCGCCGCCGCGCACCTGCTGCTGATCGGCGAAGTGCAGCCCGGCCACACCTTCTGCCCCGGCGGCGATGCTGATTGGTATCGCTTCTTCGGCGGGCGCGGCAAAGCCTACACCATCCAAACGTCCGGCCTGGGCATCGGGGTAGACACCTATCTCTACTTGTTCGACAGCGACGGCCAGACGGTGCTGGCGCAAAACGATGATGCGCCCGCCCCGCCCGCCTGCACCAGTCCGGGGCCGCCGAACTGCCCGAATGATGCGGTCGCATCGTCGCTGGACTTCTTCCCGATTCGCGATGATTTCTATTACATCATGGTCAAAAACAAAGGCGATCTGGGCGCGCCTTTCATGAACTACAACGTGACGTTCCGGGTGCGGGCTAATGTGCCGGTGCCCGCGCTCACCCCCTCGCCGATTATCGCGCCAGTCGTGACCGTGACCGTGCCGGCCCCGCCGCCGATCTCTACCAACCCGCCGATCCCGACTAACCCGCCGATCTCTACCAACCCGCCGATCCCAACCAATCCGCCGGGGGGAGCCACCGCGACGGAAGTGCCGCCCGCGCCGACGGAAGTGCCGCCTGCGCCCACTGACGTGCCGCCTGCGCCCACTGACGTGCCG
>JALYUO010000593.1 GCA_030853735.1 Chloroflexota bacterium | reverse complement strand
CGGCACGTGAGTAGGATCGGAACAGAAACGTACGCCAGTTACTATAGCCGGTAGTTTCTGGGGCGGGTGATTAGACCGCGCCCCGGCCGATCCAAATTGCTACCGTAGAAAATTCTGCGGGTCGTCGGGATTGCGCAGGGGCCGTAGCGCGCCGCGCCGCAATTCGTCCGGCAAGCTGAAGTGGTAACGACCGAGCATATTAATATGGCCCCGCATCAGCGGCGAGAGGCGGGCCACATCCTCGTCGCGCACCTCCTGGCCGCTCGCCCGGATGGCCTCCAGCGCAGCGGCCATGTAGCGTGTGTTCCAGATCACCAGCATATTCAGCACCAGACCCAGCGCCCCCAATTGATCCTCCTGGCCCTCACGGTATTTTTGGCGCAACTCGCCGCGCTGGCCGTGGAACACCACCCGCGCCAAGTCGTGCCGCCCCTCGCCCCGGTTGAGTTGGGTCAAGATCCGCCGCCGGTAGCGCGCATCGTCGAGGTAGGCCAGCAAGTAGATCGTCTTGGCAATCCGCCCCACCTCCCCAATCGCCCGCGCCAGACTCGACGGCCGGCTGCCCAACTGCAAGGTGCGGATCAAATCCGAGGCCCGGACGGTACACAGCTTCAGGGACCCGGCCACCCGCAACAGGTCGTCCCAGTTGCGGGTGATCACCTCGGTATGGATGCGATTGCGCGCCAGCCCGTTCAGCACTCCGTAGTCTGCCGCCGGGTCGATGCGCCAGAAGCGCGTTTCACCGAGGTCGGCCAGGCGCGGGCTGAACTGGTAGCCCAGCAGCCAGAATAGTCCGAACACAATGTCGCTGTACGCGCCGGTGTCGGTCATGACCTCACGGGGCTGGAGGCGTGTCTGCTGTTCCAACAAGCCCTCCAGGATATACGGCGAGTCCTTGAGGGCCCCCGGCACCACCAGCCCATGCAGCCCGCTGAACTGATTGCTAATGAAGTTGTAGTAGGTCACGCCCCGTCCCCGGCCGAAATACTTCTCGCTCGGCGCGGCGTTAATCGTGCGCACCGGCACCACGAAGCGTAGCCCGTCGGCGCTCGCCACCTCGCCGCCACCCCAGGCGGCCACCAGCGGCAAGTCGGCATGGTAATCCACCAGCCGCGCATTGGCGCGCGTCAGCGTTTCCGCCCGCAGGTAATTCTGGCGAATCCAGCCCAGCCGGTCGCGCGTCAGCGCGGGATGGTCAGTGCGCGCCAGCGGCTCCAAGCCGATGTTGCACGCCTCGGCCAGCAGGATCGCGCAGATACTCAGGTCGGGGTCGGCCACCCGCGCCTGCCCCTCGCTGACGTGCGTAAATTCTTCGGTCATGCCGGTCCAGGCCGCCACTTCTTGCAACACTTCCGGTAGCTCTACTTCCGGCAGGCGCGCCACGACCTGTTTGCGCAGCGCCTTCAAGCTGGGGGGATCATCAAGTTTGGCGAGCGGGGTCAGCACCAAGCGATCCTGCCCGTCCTGTTGCTCAATCCGCACCGCGTCATTTGTGGGCCAGCGGGCCGCCGTCTGCCGGTATGCGTCGTCTAACTGCTGGGTCAACGCGGCGATCTCGGCTTCTGGTGTGCGCTCGTGATTGAGGGTGCGGCACACATCCGGGCGTAAGGCTTCCCAGGCCGGGCCGGTCAGCAAGCGCGCACGGGGATCGCCCCAGCGTTCGCTGCCTGCCACAAACACATCCCGCCGGCGCATCCCATCCTGTAAGCGATCCAGGGTGCAAAAGCTGTAGTAGCGTTCATCAACGGAGCCGTGCGCTCCATAGACGAAGCGCCGCCAGGGCCGACTCACCACAGCAGGAGGCGCGGTGCGCATACGCGGCCGCGGCGGTTTCTGTTCCCGCCGGGCCAGGAAGGCCAGGGCCTCCACCACCGGCTGGCCGGCGGCATTGCCGGAAAAACGGATGGTCGTCAACAGGGCAGGCAGGAAGCGGCGTACGGTGCTGTAATGCGTCAGCAGGTTTTCGTAGTAATGGTCGTCGGGGTGACGGGCCAGATCGCCGACCAGCTTCATCGCGGTTAGCAGGCGCTCATGTGAAATGCGGGCAAAGGCGGTCTCGCGCACCTCGGCGGCCTCACAGGTCAGGTCACACAGCACCGCGCAGGCGGCCCGCAATTGCAGGGCCGCTTCATCGTATTCGGGCAGGCGGCGCACGCGTTCTTGCGCGCCTTGGCGTTCCGCGCGGCCCAGCAGCGTGCGAATCACGATATCGAGCACATCGAGCGCATCGTCCTGGGCGGTGGTCGTCAGGATATGGGCAAACGCCAGCAACGTGGCCAGCGTGCGGTCGGCGCCGAGATCCTCGAAGGCGGCGGCGCGGCTGGTGAGGGCGTAGCGGGCGAGGGTTTTGAGGCGGGCCGGCGGAATGCCGGCCAGGGGTAGTGAACCTACCCCCACGGCGCGCACGTCTTCCAGCCGGTGCAGGGCCGCGACCAGGCCAATACTGGTCGGCTGGGTGGGCGCGACGCGCAGCTGGTCAAAGGCCGATTGGCGGCGACCTGCGGGCACCGGCAGCAAGGCCAGCAGGCGGGCGCGTTGCTCGGCGGTGGGAATGCGCGCCAGCTTGTGCCAGATGCGTTCTGCGGCGCGGTCGCGGATCTGGGCAATCAGGCGCTCCAACACGGTGACCCCCGGCAGCAGAATTTTGCGATCTACGCACCAGGCGGTCGCCAGATCAAACAGCACAATGGGGCGCTCGGCACTGAGCCAGGCGCGGGTGTAGAGCCAGCGGACGAGTTGAAAATGATGCGGCTGGGCATGGAAGTCGCGATAGCCATAACGGCGCTGAATTTCGCCGGCATGTTCGCGCTGCGTCGGGGCGCGCTCGGCATAGTGGCGGACACACTCCGGGTCGGCGATATCTAACTGGCGGGCGAGATAGGCGACCACATTGGGGGGGACGGCGGTCGGGGTTGCGAGGAAGGTGCCGAGGAAGCGGACGGTGCCGAGCTGGAGCGCGCAGCCGAGGCGGTTGTGATCGCCACGCCGGAGATCGACCCACTGGCGGTCGGTGTCGTCGAGGTGAAAATAGCGGCTGAGTTGGTCCGGGGAAGGGTCTTCGGGAAAGCGGCCATAGCGGCGCGCCTGGTCGGGGGTTAGTAATTCGACGGGCACGGAAATAAGATCCTTTCTTTCTAATAGGAAGGGGATGGGTAGCGCAGGAGCGAGATTCCTGCTAGAATGCCCATTACAGCAGGAATCGGCACGCGCCAGGGCAGCGCTAGACACGCGGGATCATGCTACTACAAGGGGAGCATTTATCATTATAGCAGGAATCAGGAGCCGCCATGCCCGCCGAGGACCGATCCACCGTGCGCGGTTTGATTGCCGCCTTCTTAGCCGATTTGGCGCACGCCAATCGCTCGGCCCATACCCGCTATGCCTATGCGGCCGATCTGGCCCAGTTTGCCGCGCAGGCACCGTCCGCTGTGGAGGCGCTGACCCCCGAAGTCTTACGGGCCTTCTTCGCCACCCTGACCCACCTGAGTCCCGCTGGGCGAGCGCGCAAACAGGCGGCGCTCGCCAGCTTTCTGAGCTGGGCGGTGCGTCAGGAGGTGCTGGCGGCCAATCCCATGGATCGCATTGAGCGCGTCAAGCCCGATCCCCCGCAAGTGCGGGGGCGGGAGCGGGGGCAGATCGAAGCCATTCTGACGCAGATCCCCCGCAGCCGGCTGCGCGACCGCGTGCTGTTTCGCCTGATCGTGGAGACGGGGGTGCGCATTGGGGAAGCGCTGGCGCTGCAGGTGGAGGATCTAGATCTGACGCTGGACGATGAGCATATACGGGTGGTGGGCAAGGGCAACCGGCGGCGCACGGTCCTGCTGGATGACTCCCGATTGGTGGCCGACCTACGGACCTACTTACGGCGCACGGGCTACCAGCATGGGGCGCTGTTCCGGGCGGAGAAGAATTACCAGGGCGGGCCATTACGCTACCAATCGGTACACGTCCGCTGGGCGGCGTACTGCCGGCAGGCGGAGGTGGCGTGTACGCTGCACCAATTGCGGCATAGCCACGCGACTGAGCTAGTGAATGCCGGGGTCAGTCTGGCAACGATCCGCAAACGACTGGGGCATCAGAACATCCAGACGACGCTGCGCTACGCCGAGCAGAGCGACAGCACCGCCGATAGTGAGATCCGGCGCTGGCGACGAGAGCAGACCCAAAAAAGCTAGCCTGTACCGCCCGCCGCTATTCTACCTATTGTAGTAGCTGGCGTACGTTTCTGTTCCAATCCTACTCGCGTGCCTGAACGGGGCCGTAGCCCCGAACCCATAAAAGTGAACATATTCACTTTTATGGAGTATAGCACGGTATGGCCGGGGAGTCAAGAGGGGAACTTCAGAGTTATTTGGGATCTCCGGCACTTGTGGTGCTGGCGCGGGATCATAGGCAGCGAAGTCTGTGGTCACTGCGATCTATCAGCCATACCCTTTTCCCTGATTCACCACAAGTGCCGGAGATCCCAAACCACGATGAAGATCCCAACTAAGCAGAAACAGGCAGCGGGCGCGTTGATTGTGAGACTGTCACCTCTTGTAGGTCCGCGTGTCAAAAAGGAAGGGTTTTGGCACCCCTGCTGCAGGGCGGAACACGGGCGCACACGAACAAAGTGGTTCTACTACAGTAGTGCAATCACACTAATCAGCGCGCTGCTATAGACACCTACTACTACCGATAGTGTATGTCTCAGTTTTTCCCATTCCGTGTTGCTACTCCACCTACTGATACACCGGAACTAGCTGAAGCCGCTGAGGTGATGCACATCCTAAGCACATTACCACCTGATGACCGTGCCGCTATCCTGCAAATCCTACGGGCATTGTCTCGACAAGAGCCAATCTTATAGCGGATAAGTAAATTCACCGTAGTCGCGTTAAGGTGACAACCGGCTGCGGAATCTCAACCCCATCGAAACTCTTTATAAAGGCTATCGCTTTCGCAGCCGTTTGGAGGCACGCTGGGCTGTGTTTTTCGACACATTAGGGGTGCGTTAGGAGTATGAAAAAGAGAGGTTTGATCTAGAGGGCATTTGGTATTTACCGGATTTCTGGCTGCCGGACTATACTTGCTGGGTAGAGATCAAAGCGTATGAGATCCTGATTATCTTTGCCAACTCGCTACCAGTGCCTTGACGGTGGCCGCATACACGTCAGGGTTGTTGTTGTCACCCCACGGCGCATAGCGGGCGAGGATCGGACCGGGTGTGGTCCGTTTCCAACCCTGAATATAAAACTCCTCACTTAGCAGTATCCCCGCTACACAGCCACTTGTCTGTAAGTGGTTTGTAAGTCGCTAGGATTATACTCCTTAGTATTACGGTCACGCTGTGGTGACTGTAGGATTACCATGCGATCCGGCAGTCAGGGACCGCAGGCATAGGGTGCCGCTTGTGGCACGTACTGAGGAGGAGATTTTACCGAATGACCTGTATGACACATATCAGCACAACGACTGGGCCTCATCGAACCGGCCGCTCCTGGCCGGGGGCGCTAGGCACCCTCCTGCTACTCGCCGGGGCGCTCACGGCCTGCGGTGGGCCATCCACCGATCCGGGCGGCAGCGCGCAGGATACGGCGAAAGCCTTCATTGCCACCTGGGAGGCCGGCGACGGCGCACGGATGGAGAAGCTCATCACGCCCAGCGGTCTCCAGTTGTGGGCGCTGGGCGGCGGCTCCGGCAGTTGGCTGACGGGCAAGACTAAATACTACGGCACCGTCGTCAAAGACAAAGGCCAAGTGCTGAAACTGGACGAAAAAGACAACCTCGCCCAGGCGGATGTCGCGGTACTCTACGATTGCAAAAGCAGCGACTGTCACCCAGCGCTGGGTCTGCCGGCGTGGGTACCGGCAGGCAATACCCTGTCCACACAACATCTGACCCTGGAAAAACAGCCGGACGGCAAATGGCTAATCAGCTATTTCACCGACTCCACGTATTTCGCCGAGCAAGCCCACGCTACGGAGCAAGCCCAGGTCGCGCCGACCCAAACCGCGCAAACCCTGAGCCAACAAGCCACCCAGGAGAGCTACCAGCTACGCGCCGCCGCGCAGGCGACCGCCTACACGGTGGGGCAGCAGGCCACGCAGATGGCCTATCAGGATATGCTGGATGCTCAGAAAACCAGCGTAGCGGCGACACAGGCGGCAGTCCCTACCGCCACGCCGACCCCAGTACCGCTTCATGTTACGGTCAAAACTGCCTACAACGCTGGTGTTGCGGCTGCGATCGCGCAGTGGAGTGGGGATGCGATCCTCTATGAAGTGCTGGATCACTACAACGGCAACCGCCAATTCGGTTACAATCCCAACGTCTACGAATACAACTGCGGGGGCGGCTACTGCAACAATCAAGAGCCGTATGGCGACGGCGACGGCACCAGCCGCCAGTGGCTCTTCTACGTGGCCTCGCCCACGAAAAAGGAAGTGCGGGTGCTGCGCGTGCTGGACGGTCGGCTCACTAATCAGGATGTGAGTGCGGCCTTGTACCGGGACACGTTCGGCGCGGCGGGCAGCATCCCTGCCCCGCTGGACATTCCCGGCTATATCGACAGCGATCAGGCGGTGAAAACGGTGCGTGAGCATGGCTATCGCGTCAGCCATGTTGAGAATATGTCGGTCTATCTCAGCACCAGTGATCGCCAGCAATCGCAGTACACAACCACCGAGCCGCGTTGGACGGTGTTCGGTGACGACAACAAAGTAGTTGTCCTAGATCCGAAGACCGGGGAAGTCACCAAAAACGACTTTTAGCTTGGTCAGCCAAAAACAGGGCCGCTGCACGATGCAGCGGCCCTGTTTTTGGCTGACCAATTTCAGTCCGTCGCCAGCCGCCGTTTGAGATCCGCCAACGTGTGTTCCAGCCGCGTCACCTGCGCCTCTAATGCGCTGCGCTCCTGCGGCGACAACGGACTGAGATCAAGATCATCAAGGAAGCGGGCCAGCTTCGCCAGCGGCTGAACGACCGTAACCCGACGTTGGTAGTCCGCCCGCGCCGGCGCAGGGGACGGGACGGGGAAACTGCTTACCTGAGAGACAGCCGCCGGGGTTGCTGGGGCACTGGCTCGCTCCAAGCCAACTTCGACGGGTTGTAGTAGATTGGCTCGCTCCGAGCCAACTTCGATGGGTTGTAGTAGATTGGCTCCGCCGGAGCCATTATCTATAGCCTGTAGTAGATTGGCTCGCTCCGAGCCAACTTCGACGGGTTGTAGTAGCTGTTCTGCCTCGGCTAAGGTAATCGCATCAGGGATTTCGGGGGCGCGCTGCGCGAGATCCTCGAGCGTAAGTAGACCGGCTTCGTACTGCTCCAGCGCCCCCGGCACCGTCACCAACAGCACCCGTCGCCGTACCCAATCCTTGTTTTTGTGGAGCAACTCCGCAACCTGCCGCATCGAACCTAGTTCCCGGTAGAGTTCCGCGAGATACGCGCCTTCATCCGCCGGATCGAGGTCCACGCGCTGCACGTTGTCTACCAGCGCGAAGATGCGGGCCGCGGGGTCGTCCAGTTCCTTGATGATCACTGGCACGTCGGGCAAGTCAAGCGTTTTCGCCGCCGCAAACCGTCGCCCCCCAGCCAGGATCTCATAGCCGCCGGCAGGTCGGGGCCGCACAATCAGGGGGGTCATGATACCCCGCTCGATAATGTCGGCCACTAACTCGGCCTGCGCCGCCGCACTGATGTGCTGGCGCGGCTGATCGGGCATCGGGTACAGCATCCCTAACGGCACAATCTTCGCTTCACGATTGGGCGTGGTGTCCAGATCGCCCGCTTGCCGGGCGAGCGATTCCCACACCATCGGGCGTTTAGAAGTCGGCACGAGTGCGTACCTCCTGCGCTACCGCCGCGAACAGCGGCACCGCTTTGTGGTGGGGCGCATAGCTGCGGATGGGGCCGCCCTGCGCCGTTTCTGCGAGTTGCCCATAGCGCGGGATGGCCGTGGTGAACACCCGCGGACCAAAGCTCGCGGTAATGCCCTCGGCGATGTTGCGGGCCACCGCGTGATCTTTGTCGTAGAGGGTGAAGAGGATCCCCAGCAGCCGTAAGCCAGGATTGGTCTCGCGCTGCACCAACTCTACGGTTCGCAGCAAGGCCGCCAAGCCACTGACCGCAAACGGTTCCGTTTGGAGGGGGAGTAACACCCACTGGGCGGCGGTCAGGGCGTTGAGGGTCAGCAGGGTGAGGCTGGGCGGGCAATCAATCAGGACCACATCCACCCCTGCCGGTAACTCACTCAGCCGCCGGGCTAGTCGCTGCTCGCGGTTGACCTTACGATCTAACTCCCCTTCGGCGGCGGCCACGTCAATATGACTGGGGATCAGTTGCAGTCCATACGCGGTATCGATCAGGATGTCGGCTACCGGCACATCGCCGACCAAAAGATGATAGGTCGTGAACGGGACAGCCAGGGGATCGATGCCCAGCGCCTGGGTCGCATTGGCTTGCGAATCCAGATCCACCAGCACCACGCGCAACCCCAAGCGGGCGAGTTCCGCCGCGACATTCACCGCCGTAGTCGTTTTGCCCACGCCCCCCTTCTGGTTGGCAAGGGCAATGATGATCGGCTTCTTCTTTGACGTATCCATAGCAATCCTCTCCAATCTTACTCCATTATACCGCATTACGGCTGCCAGCTATCCACTAGCGCCGTCACATTGGCCGCATACTGCACCGGGTTGTTGTTATCACCCCACGGCGCATAGCGGACGATGATGGCGCTTGGCGTGGTCAGCCCCCAGCCAGCGATATAGAGTTCCTTGATCAGCTTGTACCAGTCCGCGATCCCCGCTGCGTAGGTGGCGTAGCTGCGATAGCCCTCATAGCTGGGGTAGCCAGCCGTGACGCGGATATTGCCGATGCTGTGGGTGAAGCGGGCCACGCCTTGCGTACCGGCGCTGCTCTCCTGGATGTAGAAGGCCAGGGCGTAGGCGGGGTCAATGCCGGCTTGCACCCCCCCGTCGTAGAACAGCGCCCCGCTGCCCGCCGCCGGGGAGCCATACTGGGCCAGCACCCGGTCAATGGTCGCCGCACTGACGCTGGGCGGCGCGGTGAGCCGATGGTCTGGTCGGGGACCGGCCACACGGGGTCGGGCGGGGGGATTGCTACCGGCGGCCGTCGGCTGACGGCCCGCCGCCGGTAGCACCGTGGGC
>JALYUO010000568.1 GCA_030853735.1 Chloroflexota bacterium | reverse complement strand
GGGTAGTATCACTGCCGTCATCGATCTCTCCAACTCTTGAGAGCAAGTAGAAGTATTGGTGCGTTGCTTCATGTACCAGCAGCTCGCCGAGCACTATGTCCGGGCAGGGAAATGAGATGCTGATAACGCCGGGTCTATACTCATTAGTTCCGCTCTTGTAGCTGCCGGCTTCACTCCGTACTGGAATGATGCCGCAGATTACATTCTCAACCCAGCGCAAATATGGACCGGCATAGCAGCTTAGCAGGTCGAAAGCCCTCCGTATGGCGTCCGTCAACGCCGCCGCCGATAAATCAACAGCCAGATCGGGACGAATACCATCGAAGGCAGAAGTTTCGAGCAGATCGCCGCGCAGCAGGTCGAGGGTTCGATGCGGCGTTCTGATTTGAGGCAGTTCTTCGACTCCCTCGCTGGTCCAGCTGTTCCCGCTATATGAAAACACGGTCTCGCTGTCCGCGCGCCCATGTCTGGATCTGATACGCGCCTCGACATCACTATAGCTCACCGCAAGCCAATCGGCAGTGGGCAGAAGCCAGTGTCCCCAGCGTAAACGTGTCGGCACCCGCAGATTTTGCTGCCAGATACCTGCCTGCCGCCAGCAGTTTAGGTGCAATCCGAGAGCAGTTGCCGCATAAAGCACGTCGCTCTGCGCAGGAACCATCAATGTTCGCTTAATTTCGCCGAAAGCAAGATTCCATACCATTTCAAAGGACGCATCGGCCGCTAGCCCGGTCCTTAGAAGAGATGTAAGGCCTGCGCCGGCCGCGTCGATAGCGGGGCCAAATCTGTTGAGGAACAGCTCACAAAGGGCGCGCGCGTAACCGGTAGCCACGACTTCCAAGAATTCGTAGTCAAAGGGCTCTTGTGGACAGGCAAAGCCGTGGTAAAGCTGGTCGTCGGCAGACATCGGGCCTTTCTCTTTGCCGCTTCACTCTACTGGTTGCCGTGCGGCCAGTGCTTCACGACGGCGGCGCGTATCCTCTACGGATACGCCTAGTCGCTCACGGATATGGGTAAAAATCGCTAGCAGATCCGCGCACCAGACACTGGGATTATCGAAACCGTGCGCTCGGGAATAGCGATGAGGAAGGTACCCGCCCGCGCACGTATCCCGCTCCGGGCAGGGATTGCAGGCCTGCGGCAGAAGCATGCCTGCCAGCACATGCGCGTGTAAGGCATTCGTTTGCGTGAAATCACGGAAATCGCCATCATAGACGTTCAATCCTAGTCGCGTGTAACCGTCTTCACAGATCCGCAGTTTGTCAAGGCCATGAATCTCGCCGTCGGTCTCGACACTGACGAAGCGGATCGGAGGATTGCCGAAACTGTCTAGGTCGGTAGTGCCGCCCATGATTAGCCGTGCGATGGTCCAAAACTCCCTGATTCTGACATCCAGAGTGCTGTTGAACCACCAATCATCAAAGATAGGGAGGAGAAAATCGGCGCAAGGATGGGGACCATAACGCTCACGAATCGGACCAATCGTATCATGGGTGTAGGCAGGAAGCAGGTAGCAGATGTACTTGCAACCCAGGCCCAGAAAGTGGTGATGAATAATCAACGGATCGGCGCCAAGTTGAACGACCGATAGTATGCCGAAGCGTATCCCGGAGTCACGCAGAAGCATGAGGCCACGCTCAACTGCGTCGTAAGATCCTCGTCCTTTATGATCCACGCGAAAAACATCATGGAGGTTTTTTGGCCCATCCATGCTGACACCAACATCCACGTTGTGTCGCGACAAAACGTCGATCCAGGACGGATTGAGCAGGGTTCCGTTCGTTTGAATACTGATCTGAACGGTGACGATATCGGCGAGTTGTTCCGCGATCCAATTGCACCAGGAGTCGAAACGTCCTGGGGCGATTAAACAAGGCTCTCCGCCGTGGAAAGTCAGTATCACGGATCTTTGACCGGAAAAGAGGCAGTGCCGGCGGATCCGTGCAATTGTCATCTTGAAGGTTTCGTCAGACATGATCGCAGGCCGTGCCCGCCAAGTCAGGTCGCCCTTGTTATAGACGTAGCAATACGAACAATTGAGGTTGCAGCGTGACGCAGATTTTATGATGAACTGGCTAAGGGGAGTAGCAGAAGTATCCATATCGCGCTTCCCGCCGTCGGCGCTACCCGTCACAAGGGCTTGACGGTTCACAGATGAAAATTAGGGCGCGCCGCGACGTATGAAGCCATAGCGCGCCCTGATAAAGCCTAGTGCCAGCGCTGATAATCTTAATGGAACGAAATACTATTGTTCCGTCGCAGACTCGACTGGCGAAGTCCTTGGAAAATAAGCCGAGTCTCCGAAGCCGACACCGTCGCTAAAACCGACACCATCGGAGAAGTTCGCCTCCGGTCCGTTAACCGCAGAACTCGCCAATTCTCTCTCGAGCGCCTGTTTCAGCGCTGCATCGATGCGCAGCCTCGCTCCCGCGTCGCCAGGAGCCACCAAGTAATTCGAATGATCAGAGGCCGGTTCTTGCCTGGTGCTTGCCATTTGATTTCTCTTTCAAGTTGGGCGGGACCACCAATGTCCAGGCATCCGAGGGATCAAATTTCCGCTGATGCCTATACGACAATCGCCAATCGAGTTGCGTGATAACTAGGTAGTGTAGATTGTAGGCTATTTGATGAACTACTAAGTCCGAAATCCTACGAACAGGTAATTTCATATCATTTTATCATCATTTGATGAGTATGTCAATACCCAATCAGGATATGGATATGGCTCTTGCAAAGTCGGCTAGGCGGGTTGTATCTGCGTCAGCGCGAAGCGTTGCAGGGCTTGGTTGAACCGATAGGCGAATGCCCGCCGCACTTCCGCTAGGTTATGCCCCCCGTGTAACCTCATTAACCCAATCACCACGTTGTTTAAACACGCCAGCACCTGCGGCGCGTGCCCAGCGCGCACTTGACTGCGATCCTCCCCTAGCGTCACATCCCGCCGCTGATGTAAGCCTCCTTCAATCCCCCAGTGCCCCCGCACTAACTGGAGCAACTGTAGCGGCCCCGCCGCTGCTGCGCTCAGGCTGGTCACCCCGTAGCGTACACTTTCGCTCGTTTGGCCGCGGCGCTTGTCCGTGCGCCGCACGGTCAGTTGGAACACTTGCGCTAATCCCGGCCAATCACTGCTGCTGACCAACGCCGCACTCGCCACCAGGGTGCGTTCTTCGATCCGTCCATGCCCGCTCGTGAGCGTACGTGCCGTGCGCTAGTCCCAATCGCCAGCCTGTTCCCCGGCCTGCAACGGCGCGAAGAGCCAACGGATCTCGTCCAGTAAGGCGGGTTGGTTCGCTTTGACCGTCCACAAGTAGTCACCGCCCGCCATCACAATCTGGGCGCTCAGGTTGCGCTGGGCAAACAGGGCATCGCCCGTCACGACCCGCCCCGCTAAATCGAGTTGCGCCAGCAGCGTCGGGGCGACGGTCAGTTCGCTCGCTTTGCTGCTGACGGCGAGTTCGGCCAACACACAGCCGACACTGGGCAGATAGGCGGCGACCAGATGCACGCCCTGGGTACTGCCGGCGGGAATGGTGCCCCGCAAGGTTTTGCCGTCCAGGGTGAGTTGCAGGCCGCGTGCCGGCGCAAGGCGCGCGACCTGCGCGGTAAAGAAGGCGGCCACACAGCGTTCGAGGGCGGCGACATCCAGGGCGGCGAAGAGGCGGGTCCAGGTGGTGGGATGGGGCATGGTGCGGCGGGGCAGGCCCAGCCACGCGGTGAGTTCGGGCGCGCGCAGGCGGGCCCAGTGAGCCAGGGCGGTCAGATCGGCATGGTTGGCAAGTTTGGCGACTAGGGCGAGCGCGAGGAGCGGTGGCAGGGGGTAGCGGCAGCCGCGCCCATACGCATCA
This sequence comes from Chloroflexota bacterium, assembly GCA_030853735.1. Taxonomy (GTDB): domain Bacteria; phylum Chloroflexota; class Chloroflexia; order QHBQ01; family JAICKM01; genus JAICKM01. The sequence goes on along the minus strand of JALYUO010000568.1, from coordinate 421 downwards.
AGCTTAGTTGGCGGGCAGGGTGGCCGATCCCTGACAAACGGAACTCGTTATGGCATCATGGGGTTATCGTAACCACCCCGCGACCATAAGGAGTTCCGTGCTGTCTACTATACCCGAAATCGCCACCGCGCTACGCCAGTTACTCACCCACACGGCCGATGACCTCGCCTGCTTTAACCGCTTCGTGCGCCGCCGCGATAAACCGCTCACGGGGGCGCTCTTTGTCCAGACCGTCCTGCTCACCTTACTGCACAAACCCGCCCCCGCCCTTAGTGAGATACCGCTGGCGAACCCTCGCTGAGAGGACCGGCCTCTGATCACCCGCGATTGGGATCGGAAATCGCGCAAGTGCGGCGCACCGGGCAGCGGACGCGGTCGTTTGGGGGCCTGGCGCGCCGGGTCGCGCGGTGGTCAGCGGACG
>JALYUO010000551.1 GCA_030853735.1 Chloroflexota bacterium | reverse complement strand
GTGGGGCCCGGCCCGCTAACGGGGGCCGGGCGGCACGGCTTACTGGGACACCAGGCGTATCCGTTGGGCCGGCGGCTCAGGGGTCATTTCGCTGGGTGGGTCGGTCGCCGCCTCGCAGCGTGGGCGGCTCTCTGTAGACCTCACCAGACCAGGTACTTGTCCCCGTCAACGCCATTGGGTATGCTGCGCCGCGTGAGCCGCGCACGTCTGCCCCTATTATACGCCCCGCTCCGGCCTTCCGGCAACCTGCGGATGATGGAGCCGCAGATCGGTCATTGGGCGGAGGGCCAGCCTCCTCGTTCAATTTGCCCCCAAATGGGCTATTGCGGATTGGCGCGATCAACGCTATAATAAGCATAACTCTGCCGCACTATAATGAGGTCGCGTCATCAGCCGTTCACCAGGATGGCTATTGGCATAGTTCTTGATTATTGCTCCGTGTCTTAGCCGCTACAGTACGAGAGGGAGCCGCACCCATGTCTGCTGATCACCGCCGCGAGGAAGCCCACGCATCGCACGCGCCGCAGCGCCGCGAATCGGAGGCCGGCGCTGCCCGGCACGAGTCCGCCCCCACAGTGGAGAGTGCCCCCTCTCCGGCCCAACTGCTGGCCGGCCTGGGCGCACGCGGCAATGGAGCCGCGAACGCCGCCAACATCCAGCGAATGCAGTCCACCTACGGCAACCAGGCTACGCGCGCGCTGGTCCAGCGCCTGACCCTCAGCCGCGCCGCCGCCCCGCCCGCAGCACCCGCTGTCGAAACTGTCGCCCCGGCGGCGGTCCAAGACCCCAAGTTGCAGGCATTGCTGGAGAAACTGACCAAGCAAAGCCAGGAGTTAGCACAGGAGAGCGGCCAACTACGCGCCGAAAACGCGCAGTTGGCCGCCCTGGCCGCCCGCAACCGCCAACTCGAAGCCGAGATCCATGCAACGCTGGGCGAAATTCAGGCAGCGACCCAGCCGGCGACCGGCCCAACCGCGCCCACCCAGCAAACTGGCGGCGTAACGGCTCCGCCCAACACGGCGCACGGTTCCACCCCAGCCGTCACCCCCGCGCACCACACCGCGCCAATTGTAGAGCCGGAGGCGCTCGTGCCGGCCGTACATGAAACCGGAACCAGTCCCACCGTGGCCCGTCGCCTGGAAATGCGCCGCCAGATGGCCGAACTGAACCGCCAGATCGCGCAGCTGCAACACGTCGGCGGATCGCAGGCCCAGATTGTGGAACTGCGGCATAAGAAGGCCGCCCTGGCGCACGCGCTGCTGGCGACCGCCCACGAATACAAGCAGTTCGATTCGCGCTGGGGCGGCAAGCAATACGGCACCAACACCATCACCGGCTCCGGCTGTGGCCCCACCTCGTTGGCAATTGTGCTGAACTACCTGAACCAGGAAGACCCGGAGCATCCCAAAGAGATACGGCCCGACGAGACCGCCGGCTATTCGCTGGCCGCCGGTGCGCGGGTGCCTAATGTCGGCACCTCTGGCCCTACTATGATTTCGCACCTCGACAAAAAAGATTGGCACCAGTTCCACGGCGAACGGTTCCACGGCCAGCAGATCACGTTAAGCCAAGCCGTCAGCGAACTGGGCAACGGCAACCCGGTGATTTTCAGCGGCAGCAACATTCGCGGCACCCGCCACGACGGCAAACTCTCCAAGCCCTATAAAGGCCACTTTATGGTCCTCAGTGGGGTCAACGAAGGCGGCACGGTGTTCAACGTGCTGGACCCTGGCCGCCGCGAGGCTACCGACATCGAGACCATCACCCACCAGGAACTGGCCCACCATGCGAACGGCTTCTATGTCGTCCAGCGCGCCGGCGGCCACGGCACGCCCGGTCCGCAAACCGCCGGCCAGGCCGAGCAGACCGGCGGCACCCACGCGGGTGGGCACAGCGGGGGCACGCACAGCGGCGGGCACAAGGGCAGCCCGCACACCAATGGGCAGCCCACCGGCACCCCGCAGACCGCCCCGACCGGCACCCCCGACACGGGCGGACGGCAACTCAGCCACAATGGCGTGCAGTTGATCGCCAGCTTTGAGGGTTTTGATGCCCATCTCTATAACGACAGCGCGGGCCACGCCACCATCGGCTACGGCACGCTGGTCCATCGCGGGCCGGTCAACGGCAGCGAGTCGGCGGAGTTCAAGCACGGTATCACCCGCGAACGGGCGCTCGAACTGCTGCTGCACGAAACCGCCGGCGATGCGCGCACCATCAACAGCCATATCCACGTCCCGCTCAACCAGGACCAGTTTGATGCGCTGGTCAGCTTCGCCTACAACGTCGGCCCCGGCGGGATCACCGACTCGACGCTGGGGCGCGTGTTGAACGCCGGCCACTATGACCAGGTGCCCGCGCAGATGGAACGCTGGAACAAAGCCGGCGGCAAAGTCAGCAAGGGGCTGACCACCCGCCGGGCGGAAGAAGCCGCGCTGTTCAGCCGGGGCACCGCCGCCATGGGCCATACCGCGCCTGCGCCCGTTGCGGCGAACGGCACCGGCGGCGCACAGGCTCCTGCTGGGAGCGGGCATAGCGGCGGCACCCACGCCGGCGGCACCCATGCCGGTGGTACGCACGCCGGCGGCACCCCTGCCGGCGGCACGCATACCGGCCAGCTCAGTGGAGCCGAGTGGGTGGCACGTTATCCCACCAGCCGCAGCACCGACACCCTGCACGAGCCGTTCAAGGCCCATGTGGATTCGTTTATCCACACCATGCGCGCCGGCGGGGCCACTATCTCGATCAGCGCGACTTATCGCCCGGTCGAACGCGCCTACTTGATGCACTACGCCTGGGAGATCGCCCACGGGCACATTGCCTACGGCCACTATCCCACCACCGATCCGCACGGCATCGGCATCAATTGGGACCACGGCAGTGCCGCCGCCTCACAGACCGCCGCCCAGGCTATGGTGAACGGCTACGGGATGGCCTATACCGCCGCGTTGCAATCGCACCACACCCAGGGCCGTGCCATTGATATGAATATCAGCAATTTGCCTGACAGCTTGACCCTGCCCAACGGCACCAGCGTCCACATCGGCGGCGGGGGCGGCCAGAACCATACGCTGTGGCAGGTGGGAGCCGAACACTTCGGTGTCCATAAGCTGGCCTCCGACCCCCCGCACTGGTCTGACGACGGGCACTAGCCCGGCCAACGTGTATCTGGGCTGTGCGGGTTGGACCATTCCCGCTGCTCAGACGCACGCCTTTGCCGCAGGGCCGAGTCACTTGGCCCGTTACGCCACGCGCCTACCGGCAGTGGAGATCAATTCTAGCTTCTACCGCCCCCACCGCCCAGCGACCTATGGCCGTTGGGCGGCGACTGTAGCGCCCGGCTTTCAATTCGCGGTGAAGGTGCCGCAAACCGTTACCCATACCCGCCGGCTGGTGGATCCCGCAGCGGTGCTCGACCCGTTTCTGGCCGAATGTGGCGCGCTAGGGTCGGCGCTCGGCCCGCTGCTCGTGCAACTCCCGCCCAGTCTGGCCTTTGATGCGTGCGTAGTCGCCGCTTTCCTGACCCTCTTCCGCGCCCGCTTCGGTGGCGCGCTCGTCTGCGAACCGCGCCATGCGAGTTGGTTTACGGCGGAGGCGGACGGCTTGCTGGCGACTTTTCAAGTGGCGCGCGTCGCGGCCGACCCCGCCGTGGTCCCGGCTGCGGCCCAACCCGGCGGCTGGGCTGGCTTGGCCTACTACCGCCTGCACGGTTCACCGCGTATCTATTACTCCGCCTACGACCCCGCCACCCTCACCACGCTGGCCGCCACCCTACACGCCACCGCCCTAGCCCGCCCCGTCTGGTGCATCTTCGACAACACCGCCGCCGGAGCCGCCCAAGCGAACGCGCTCACCGTACTGGCGCAACTCCAAGCCTACTAACATTCTTGCCGGCAAAACGTATTGACAAAATACCTAGCTTCTGCTATGATATAGCTAACTTAGCTAGATTGGATAAAATGAATGACTGTCAAGACTATCAGTTCAACCGATGCTCAGAATAACTGGTTCTTTGAGATTTAGTGTGCTAAGGGTCGTCCCTCACAGGCCATCAATACGCGCAAGCGGAAGTGGCTATCGTTGCCCGAGCCAAACGCCATCCGCTTCAGCAGCTTGATCTTGTTGTTCAAGCCTTCCACCATCCCACTGCTCGTGCGGGCCGCAAAGTAGTTCAAGATCGACTCGCGCCAGCGCGCTACGAACGCGCCCGCCTTCACCAACGCCGTGACCGTACTCTGCGCCACCGTCGCCAGCCACGTATCTACCTGCTCCGCGGCCGTCGCTCGATCCTGGGCCGTGTTGTAGATCGTGCGGAACTCCTCCTTGCGCGTATGCACCTCATCTAACGGGGGACTATACACCTTCATCAGCAGCAAGTCCAGTTCTTCCTCCCGGTACAAGTCCTCTTCGTTGCGGAGGAACAGGTTGCGCCGTGCGCCCACAAACTCCCGATCCGCCGCGCCCATCCGCCGTTGCACCGCCCGCCGCGTCGTGTTCACCGCGTCATTGCGGTGCTTCTGGGCATGGAAGCGGTCGCCCACCACCTGCGCCTGCGGCCGCACCTCGGCCGCCACCTCATGGTACGCCGCCCAGAAATCGGTCGCCACCTCCTCCACCGCAGCCCGCTGCTCCGCCGACCAGTTCAACAGATAGCTGCGTAATGTCTCTTGGATGGGCGCGGTGCGGCAGGCGGCCACGAGGTGGGCGGCGTAGCGGCGGGTGGTACGGGCGCGGGGAGCCACCGCCGCCAGGTCCTCGGTAAAGGGCCGTTGACAGGCAGGGCTTATGCGTTCTCGCGTTGCAGCGCGGTGGGCGGGCTGCGGGCCACCCGCACGGACGGTGGGAGCGGCCTCCCGGCCGCGATGGCGCGTGGCATACCCCGATCTACTCGTCTGCTACCCCACCGGTGCGGTCAGGGTAGGCTTGCGCGGCCAGGAGGCCGCTCCCACAGTCCGCCTCATTCCGCTCCCTAAGCCCGCAGATGTGAGAACGCATAAGCCCTGCGTTGACAGGGGGGACACTTGAAGCGGCGGCGCACCAGTTGCAGACAGCAACGGCGGTCGGCCCAAGCGAGATCACGCACCAGCCGGGTATGATACTGATGGACCGCCGCGCTGGGGTGTCCGCAGGTGGGGCAGGTGGCGGTGCTGGCCGTCGAGCGGACGTGCAGCAGTACCCAAGGTTCGGCGTGGGCAAAGGCCAAGTGCGTGATATGTAGGCCCGGCAGATGTAAGCAGTGCGTCACGGCGTGGGGATCGGTGGCCTGGATCAGATCGAGGTCTGCGGGTATACTGAACATACGGGTGCGCCTCCTTGAATAGATGGGGTGTCGCATAACACCTATCCTACTCAAGGAGCGCCTCCCTGACAAGGTTAGCACACTAATCCTCAAAGAACCAATACTATCGGTGATAGCATATATGCACGTTTTGCCCACGTCGTGTTCATAGGCTGAATAGCCCCAGCCTGGTCACAGCCGTCAACGACGGGAGGGTCGGCCATAGCTATCTCATGCTGGGCGGGCAAGCTAGCAGCACCTCGGTGCTGGAGGTGCCCGGCGGCGACGCGGCCGACCGGCTGCCGTTGCCGCTCCAGGCCGTGGATGCCGACCGCGACGGCCATCCCGATCTGGTGGTCGGCTGGGGCCCGACGGCCCGCAGCAGATCTACCTGTTTGATACCGGCAAAGGCATCCTGCGCCCGCCGACCCCCGCCGAACAGACCCGGCTGTATCTGAGTAGTGGGGCGGGTG
>JALYUO010000534.1 GCA_030853735.1 Chloroflexota bacterium | reverse complement strand
GACACGCAATACGTGCATGGGAACACAGCAGCAAATCTCCCCCTTCCTTCGTAGGGAAGGGGGTTGGGGGGTTAGGTCGGAGCGGCACAGTCCCTGCTGTTACCGGCGGCGTGATCCCTGAGTACGCCGCGAAAGGAGTCGGAGGAGCTAATGGCAGCAGTCAACGCAGAAGCGCCCTTGAAAATCCTGATGGTGGCCGCCGAAGTCGCGCCGCTCACCGTAGTGGGCGGGCTGGCCTTTGTCGCGGCGGCCCTGCCCCAAGCATTGCAGCAGTTGGGGCATGAAGTGCGCGTGGTCATGCCCAAATATGCGACGGTAGACGAGACGGAATATCCCCTGACCGAGCGGCTACGCGGTCTGCGCGTGCCCTATGGGGCCGGGCAGCGGCGCGCAGATGTCTGGGAAACGCGGTTAGCCGCCGCGTCGCCGGTGCCGGTCTACCTGATCCGCGATGATGCGTTCTTCGACCGGCCCGAGGTCTATGAGTATCCCGATGATGTGAACCGCTTCTTGCTGTTCAGCCGCGCCGTGCTGGAAATGCTGCCCGCGCTCGACTGGTGGCCCGATGTTATCCACTGCAACGACTGGCACACCGGCTTGATCCCCAACTGGCTGCACACCCTGTACGCCGAGCGGCCCGACTATGCGCGCCTGACCAGCGTCTTCACCATCCACAACCTGTTTCACCAGGGCACGGCCCCACTGGCGACCCTACAGGCGGCAGGGCTGCCCGCCCAGCCTGACCCGCTCGAAGCCGCCGTGTTTCCCGGCGAAATGAACAGCCTGGAGCGCGGCGTGCGCCACGCCGACGCGATCAGCACCGTCAGCCCGCAGTATGCGAACGAAATCCGCACACCGGAGTATGGGGAAGGGTTGGACCCGCTCTTGCGCCTGCGGCAGGAGCGGCTGTTCGGCATCCTCAACGGCATTGATACCGCCGGCCGTGATCCGGCGACCAGCCCGCATCTCGTGGCCCACTTCAGCGCCGCTGATCCGGCCCCGCGCGCCGCTAACAAAGCGACCTTCCAGCGCGAGTCGGGGCTACCCCTGCGGGCCGAGGTGCCGGTGGTGGCGGCCAGTTCGCGCTTGATGCCGCAAAAAGGCTTTGACCTGATGGGGCCAATGCTGGAACGCCTGCTGGCGGAGCGCGACGTGCAGTTTGTGATGCTCGGCAGCGGCAAGGCCGAGTATGTGGCCCTGTTCGAGGCGCTGCAAGCCCGCTTCCCCGATCAGGTGGCCTATAGCGCGAACCCAGATGCGGGGCGCATCGAACGGCTCTACGCCGGCAGTGACCTCTATTTGATGCCCTCGCGCTTTGAGCCGTGCGGCCTGGGCCAGATGTTTGCCATGCGCTACGGCAGCGTGCCGGTGGTCCACTGGACCGGCGGCTTGGTGGATACCGTGCAGGATTACGACCCCACCAACGGCCACGGCGACGGCTTCACCTTCACCCCCTACACCGTAGATGCGTTTCTGGCCGCCACTGAGCGGGCATTGGCGGTCTATGCCGATGGTCCGGCCTGGCAGCGCATCGTGGCGCACGATCTGGCGCTGGATTGGAGTTGGGACCGCTCGGCGCAGCATTATGTCGAGTTGTATCACCAAGCCCGCGCCTTCCACCGCTTGCCGCCGGACGAGGCCGCAGGCGCAAGCGGCTAGAAAAAGTCGGCCAAATAGGCGGTCGGCCCGGCAAACATCGCCTGTGCGCGGCCTAACGCCGCCGGGTCGTGTACCGTCAGCAGCCCCAAATCGGCGGCCTGGCGTGGGGTCAGGTAGCCACTATAGAGTTGGGCCAGAGCGCGGGCATCCAGGCTTAACTGCGGCTCGGCAGTCACGGCGGTCACGGTGGCCCGACCGTCGCTCACGTCCATCCGGTAGGTCGTCGGGGTCAGCTGCACCCACCCCTCGGCCACCTGCACGATGATCTCTCCGGCGGCTTCCGGCGCATAGCCGCGCGCTTGCAGTGCCGCCGCCACATCGTTGATCCGCAACATGAAGCCGGGATCGATCTCGATCTTAAAGCGCGGATCGTCCAGCAGCGCCAGCAGGCGGCTATCTTCGGGCAGGTTCAGCGTCACCTCCTGCGCCTGGCTGTCGTGGTTGCGAAGAAAGCCCAGCACCGCCTGCCACGCCGCCGGGTCCAGCGCGACCACCTGGGCTTCCAGGCGGCGCTGCCAGGGTCCAGTCTCCTTGAACGTGTAGCGCACATAGGCGCGTGGCTTGCCCGCCGGGTCGCGCCAATAAAATAGGTTGTCCCGTGGGTCCAGCTTGCGCCCGCGCCACCACACCGCGTCGCGGGCCAGCATCCCGTTGTAGCGCGGTGCCCAGGCATCATAGATGCCCATCAACACGTTCAGATCGGCCTCGGAGAGGCGGGTGGGGTCGGGCAACGGGTAGACATCGCTACCGACTTGCAACGGGTGCCAAGTGCCGCTTGGCGCGACGACCGGCAAGCGCGTGGTCGGGATGGTGTAGACGTGATTATCGGAGGCGTGCGCCCAGCCGTAGTGCTTGTAGAAAGGGAAGTCGAAGGGATAGAGCGTAGAGATCGACTCGTCCCGTTCACGCATCTCGTCCACCGTAGCGTGCAGCAAGCGCCCGATATAGCCCTGCCGTCGCCACTGTGGTGGGGTGGCAACTCCCGACAGGCCACCAGTCGGCACCAAGCGCCCACCAAACCAGACCTGCATCGGGAACAAGACGAGGCTCACCCGCAAGTCGCCGTCCACGAACAGCCCGCGCGACAGGGCGGCCGTCGGACGGTTCCGCACCTGCATGACACGCTCGGCGGGGATCTGGAAGGCTTGCGCGTTCATATTGAACTGTTGATCCAACTCCGATTCGTGGAGCGGGCGGATTTCCTCGGCCATGCGTCAGGTCTCCTATCTACTGATCCGACGGTCCCGGCGTATAGCCGGTCGCGGTGGCCCATAATTCGGCGGCGGCGATGATGAGGTCGCAAACCGGATCTTTCACATCGTAGTATGCTTCGACATCGTTGGGGTGCAGCTGGGCCAGCGCCGTTTTAATCTGTCCGTAGGCGGCGGCTGCGCCAGGGTCGGCGCGTAAGTAGTCGCGGAACAGCAGAGCATAGCGTTGATTCGCCCGCCCCGCCTGCCGAATGTGCAAGTTGACGCGCCGCTCGCCCACCGGCTCCCGAAAAAGCAGTTTGGCCCACTCCGCCGGCACTGCCGCGCGGCCCGGCGGCAAGTGGTCGCCGGTGATGCCCGGCAGCGGCGTATAGGCCAACGGCGCGAGGGCGGCAGAGATCGCCGCGCTGTCCAGCGCCGCCACCGTGACCTGCACATCAATCACATCTTTCGCCGCCAACCCCGGCACCGCCGTTGAGCCGATATGGTCAAGCCGCAGCGCCCGATCGCCCAACGCCGCCCGCAACGGCAGCGCGATACGCTGAAACTCGCCCGGCCAGTGGGGATCACTTGGCTGGATAACAATCGCATTTTTTACGTCCGCCATTGGTCTTCCCCATCATGTCTTAGCGGGGCGCATAGTCCGCCCGCGTGGTGCGGAGCCGCCCGGCGCTGTCGCTCAGGCCGCCGGGCCGGTTGCGCGCCAGCCACAGCCGCTCATAGGTAACCAGGATGTCGCGCAGATCGTCCGCTAACGCCGCGCGGGTGGCGGCGGGGTCGGGTCCGGCTTGGCCGAAGCGCAACTGTCCCCGCAGGCAGGCATGGCGCAGCAGGCGGGCAGTGAATTCGTATTCTTCGACGATCAACGCCGCGTCGGGCCGTTGCATCCGTGCCTGCGCTAGTGGAGCCATCGCCGCATCTATCGCCACCAGCGCCGCCGCAAAATCAGGCGGGGTCGCGTCGGGCGGCGGCGCATCCAGCGGCTGTTGCAACACCCAGAACAGCACCGACCCGTTGGACACGGCCAGCCCCGGCGTTTGATAGACGTTGCCCAGATCATAGGCCACGCGGCCCATATTGCCGGTCGGGTCGCCGAAAGCATGGAGGCTGACCGCCGCCGCCATATCTAACGCCTCGTTTGCCGCGAACGCCCAGCTATAGGCGGCCCCGGCAGCCAAACCGAGAAAGCTGATCGGCAACTGCTGCCAGTGACCCCGGTCGCCCCAATCGGTGTTCAGGTAGCCTGCCGCACCATAACGCAGGCCATTTTCCGCTGCACTCCGCAAGTTACCCAGCGCGTTATCAGTACGTCCGGCCAGCGAACACCACGCCGAGGTGCCGGGGCAGACATAGAAGGGGATGCCCGACGCGGCAAACTGCGCGCCGTGGTCCGCGAAGGGGTGGTCCGCTTCATAGCCCCACTCCAGCGCCACGCTGTCGCGCGGTAGCTCCGGGATCAGGGCGGGAGTCTGCACGATAATATCGCCCCAGAATTGCATCGTATGGCCGCGCGCGGTGACTTCCTGGTGGACCTGTAACAGGTAATCCAGATAGACGCGCTCCATGCCGAGTTCCGCGCAGGCGGCCCGGCTGCGGCCCTGGCCCAGATCAAACGTTTCGTCGCAGCCCACGTTGAACTGGCGGCTGCTGAAATGGGGCAGCAATTCATCGTAGAGGCTCCGCAGCAAGGCCAAGCTACCGGGATCGCCGGGACAGAGGCTGAACGGCCCCGGCTCCGCCTCACCCCACGGAGTCTGGAACGGGCCGGGGGTCTCGGCTAACGGCGCATAGCGGTCATGGATCAGCCAGCGTTCCATGTGGCCGAAGGAGTTTTGGTTGGGCACCAGTTCGATATGCCGTTCGCGGCAGAAAGCGTCCAACGCCAGTATGTCGTCGCCAGTGAGCGGCGAGGCATTGGCCCACACGTCAGGATGCTGACGGTAGGCGAAGGTGTGTTCGGTGTAGAGTTGCAATTGGTTCACCTTCCAGCCGGCCAACTGATCGATCAGCGCGTAGAGCGTCGCCTGTTGCGGCACTTTGTCGCGGCTGATGTCGAGCATCACGCCGCGCACCGCGAAGTCGGGCCAATCGCTGATATGCAGTGCGGGCAGACGGCGACCGTGCGCCTGGAGGAGTTGCACCAGCGTGCAGACCCCGTAGAAGACCCCAGCGGCCGTCGCGGCGACGATGCGGATGCCGGTCGGTGCAATCGTCAGCGTGTAGCCCTGCGCGTGGGCCGCCGCAGCGGGGGCCAGCTCTAGCACTACGCCGACCGACTCCGCCGGTCCCAACGCACTGGCCGCCACCTCCCAGGCGACGGCGGCATGAGCGGCCAGCGCGGTTTGCAAGCGGTGACCCGCGCCCAGCAACGCTAGTGCATCCCCGGCCAGCACAATGCGGCGGGCCGGCTGAATCGTGTAGTCGCCCGTCTCCCTCGTTAGCCGACGGGGATACGGTAGCAACAGCAGTGGGTCCATGATATTAACCACCTCCGTCGGGCACAATAGCTGCCGCCGGTCGGTCGTCTCTGGGCGACTCACCCGCCACCTGCGGCAGCAACAGTGTAGCATAGCGGGGCGGGCCAGCGCAACAGACGCAACGCGGGGTACAGGGCTTATGCGTTCTCAGCTTCATGGGCCAGATGGGGCTGCTACCGGACGGTGGGAGCGGCCTCCTGG
>JALYUO010000504.1 GCA_030853735.1 Chloroflexota bacterium | reverse complement strand
AGGTCTCCTGCGCGGTCGGTGTCGCCGTCGGCGTGTTGGTGGCGGTGTTCGTCGGCGTATAGGTCGGCGGCACCGGCGTGTTGGTGCTGGTGCGCGTCGCGGTCGGCGGCACCGGGGTGTTGGTCGGCGTGCTGGTCGGCGGCACCGGGGTACTGGTGACGGTGGCCGTCGGCAGGCACTGGAGCACGCAGAAGGCGCTGTTGACCCCATCCGTATCATCTAGGCGGCGCGGACCGTAGCGCACGCCCCCGGCGAAGGAGACGAGCAGGTTGCCATAGAAGGCATCGCCCTGGTAGGCGCACGGCGGGTTGTTGACGGTCAGGGTCAGCGAGCTATTGGGCGGGATGACCGCCAGCACGTAGTCGTAGAGTTCCTGGTTGTCAATGTTGTTATCGAACTTCTTGTAGGTCGCCAGGCCAATCGGATAGCTGCACGTTGTCGAGTAGTTGGTGAAGAGCGCCTCAGTGGTGCCGGCGTGGTCAGTGATGACGGCGCTGAGAGCACCGGCGGGCGGCACGGTCGAGCAGCCGGCCGCCGGCGTGAAGGCGGGGGTCGGCGGCAGCGGGGTAGGAGTACCCACCGGGCAGGTTTCCTGCGGAGTCGGCGTGTTGGTCGGCGTATACGTCGGCGGCACCGGCGTGTTGGTGCTGGTGTGCGTCGCAGTCGGCGGCACCGGCGTGTTGGTCGGCGTATTCGTCGGCGTGGCGGTGGCGGTGGGTACTGGCTCGATTAACGCCACGTCATCCACATACATTCCGGTGGTGCCCGGAAATTCAATATCACGTACCTCATAGGTGGCGAATTGCAGTCGGATCGTTTGCCCGGCATACGGGGTCATATTGTACTGCACGTTTTTCCAAATCCGGTCGTCTTCGAGGACATATAGCACCGTCGCCAGTATCGTGTTACTGCTGTTGGTGATGTAGGCTTGTTGTAGCCCGGATCCACTCACATCTTGCGTGGCCGGCCAGTACCAGAAGCTCAACGTGCCCCCGCCCGGAGGGATCGTCACCTCCTGGTAAATGGCGCTGGTGCCCGTGGGCCCCATCCCGCACGTTGGGCAGCCGAGGCGCGCCGCCCAACTGCCGCTATGCACCTGGATGCCGACGACAGCCGGAGCCGGCAGGCTGGAGAGGATCACCCACGGGGGGAACGCGCCGCTCTCAAAGCCGGGGTTCAGGAAGGGATCACTGGCGGGCCGCGCCGGGGTCAGCGGCTGCGCCGGCGTGCCGGGCAGTGCGCCGGCGACGGAGGGCGCAGCACCTCCCAGAACCACGATCAGCATCAATAGCAAGATCAAGAGGCGGGCGGCGGCGCGGGAGCCGCGTAGCAGGGGGGTCAGCAGCAACATCGGGTTAGATCCCTTCATTTGAGTCGCGTGGTGGAACCATGTAGGCGCGTAGTACACCGGGTAGGCAGCGTGGGCCATTGGGTGGCCGAGCGCACGACAACAGCGGGGCGCGGCTCCAGCGAGCCACGTTGCGCGCCGTTACCTATTCTGAGGAATTATAGCCGATGGCGTGCCGGCGATCAAACTTAGCTGTGAGAGCCTACCCAACGGAGATCGCGTCCGATCAACAGTTCGGTCATTTCAGCATGATGCGTGTTCTTCATCGCCACGGCGTGCGTAGAAAAACCGTATCGTTGCGCTAATTGGCGCACGCCGGCGGCATTGTCGTAAGTCATTAAGAAGTCGCCCTGTAACGCGGAGGCGAGCCGGAATAGCTCTTCGTGGTCTAATTCAGAGTGCGTATAGAGCCGGCTACCGGCCTTTTTACCCGCCACTGTATAGGGTGGATCAATAAAGAAGACCGCATCAGCGCGATTTATCCATTGGCGCAACACCGCTAAACCATCACCATGAATAAAACCCATGCCGGAGCGAAAGGTTAAAATATCCAGAATACGGCGTTTCAGCGTATCAGGATACCAGCGTGACGCGAGACCGCGATCCGCCTCTCCACGCTTGATGCGCCCCGCACCTTCTGCCAGAATGCCGCCGCGATTCACGCGATTTCTCAAGATCGTTTGGAAGGCCCGCTCGCGCACATTTATAGCGGGTGTGTGCAAAGCCGTTTCCACAGCGGGCGCGGTCAGATCAAAGCGCACAATCCGTTCGGCCAGCCATTCACCGCCACCCGGATCTTGCAGAATGGTCTGCCACACCGCCGCCACATGAGGGTCCAACTCCACCATCAACGCATGATCGGCTAACTGCTCTGCGGCGACGGTTAAGCTGACGATACCGCCCCCGGCAAACGGTTCGATAGATACCGCAGGCCGCTGGGGGCGACTCGCCAGCCAACGCCGAAGATGCGGCACGAGCCAAGTCTTGCCACCAGGGTAGCGGAAAGGGCTACGCTGCGGCACAGACGCAACATTAACGGGCCGCTCTAGCGCATCGCGCAACGGTCGGTATGTACGTAAGCTATCTATGCTTTCTATTAGCGGCAAGAAAGAGGTTTGGTCCATTACCAATCCTTGATTACGAGTTACTCACATCATAAGGTGGCGCAATTTCGCGGATGTCGGGCGGCGATCTGCGCGTCCCTACCCGCTTTTGCAGTTCAGTAAAAAAGAGACCTTCATCGCCGGCATGAGGCACCGTAATGGCTGACAGCGCATCTGTAAATCGTGTGTAGACCACTTCAGACAGCACCAGTTCATATTGATTACCGGCGGCGTTCTTTTGGAGATCGTAAATCAACCACGCCAGTTGTCCGTCTTCAAGCGAAGTCTTTTCCAGATGGGGCAAGGTCTCAAAGAAACTATGCTGGACAGCAACAGCCATCTTCCGGCCCCAACTATGCAGGATACCGCCCTTGAACAGTAACTGTGGAGCCAGACGCTTGCGCGATGATGAAAGATAGTCAGGATGCGGCGTACTGCGCGAAGGGCTTTCTGCTCAGTTCGCGGCATAATTTACCGGATCGGCTACATAGCGATTGAATAACGCTCGCACATTGCCCGAAATATAAACCGCCTGGATCTCTAAAGAACCATAATCGAGGATTGTGCCATCGGTATCCAACGTGACCAGTACCATATCAATGTTGCCGGCAGACTTGCCACGGGCATCTTTGAGCGGCACCTCCGACAGTAGGCGTGGCGGCGGCGGTGTCTTGGGCCGATCTGGGAAAAAGAACGCCGCCGCATCGCGGACAATCCGCCAATCCTGGCGAAAACGCACTGGGCAGGTGATTGTCGGCTGATCGTTATGCAGAATGGAGCAGACTCCCAGTGGGTCTTCCACTCGGTCTTTCGTGCAGTTTGGTCCGGTGGGGTTATTGAACGGACACCAGCGATTATCAAGATAGCTTTGGGCATCAGGTGTCGCATTGCCGGGTGGGAAACCAAACACCTCGGCCAACGGGAACGCGCGCACTCGTCTACGGCTGGTCATAATTGCTCCCTTCTCGCTGTATTATACACCCAGCGGGATGATTTGTGATCAGCGATCCCGGTTGCCGACGATGCGCTGGAGTTCGCGCAACACGAGGTCGGGCCGTTCGTCGCGCAGCAGGGGCAGGCTGCGGCGTTTCCAGCGGATGGCGACGGGATCGATGCGTGTGGTGATTAGCGCCTCCTCGAAGTGCGGACCGCGCACCAGGTCTGCGCCGTCGGGGCCGATCACGCCGCTGTAGCCGGCGAAAGCGATGCCGTCTTCATAGCCCACGCGGTTGCAGTGGACCACATAGGTGGTGAAAAACTCAGCCAGCATCCGGTGGGCCAGACCCAGGTCGTAGGTCGTGTCCAGGTAGTCGTCGCCCGGCTTGACCCCGCGCCCCGGCCCGGCGGAGACCAGCAGCAGCAGATCGGCCCCGTCCTGCCACAGCAGATAGGGCGACGAGATGTGCCAGAAGTCTTCGCAGATCAGGATGCCCAGCCGGCCAAAGCGCGTGTCGAACGCGCGGATCTTGTTGCCCACCCCGACATAGCGCAGATCGTCAAACATCCCGTAGGTCGGCAAATAGACTTTGCGATGCAGGTGGACCAGCGCACCGCCACTGAAATACGCTTGGCTGATATAGCGCACATAGCGTGAGTCTTCCTCGATGAAGCCTACGCAGAGGTCCATTTTGTGATCCGCCGCCGCCGCAGCTAGGTCACGCAAGGGCGGCGCATCGGGGCGCATCGCCACCTCATCGGTCAGGTCTTGCAAGTAGTAGCCGGTCAGGCTGGTTTCGGGAAACACCAGCAGGTCCACCCCGGCGGCGGCGGCTTGTTCCAGGTAGGCGTGATGCTTCTCCACATTGCGCGCCACATCGCCTAGCGTCGGGTTGATCTGCGCCAAGCCGATGGTGTAGGCGGCTTCGGTGGGGGTGGTCATGGGCTGATTCCTTCTAATGGGTCGGGCAACAGCGCCCGGATCGCTTGCTCGATAGCGGGGTCCACGGTCCAATGCTGGGCCACGAAGGTCAGCAGCGCCGCCGCCGATTCGGGCGAACGGTCATAGCCTTGCATGAAGCTGGGCAATGCCTGCGCGACACGGGGGAAGCGCTGCTCAAACCGGCGTTCGGGGCCGAAAGTATCGGGGTGCCCGGTCTCCGCCGTTGCCATGTGTGGGGCGAGTTCCACCAGCCGATCCACCGCATAGCCCTGGATGAGCCGCGCCGCCGACAGTCGTTCGCCCCGCCGGTAGCGCCCCACGCCCACATAGAGATTGGTCAGCAACTCGCCCAGCAGTGCCTCCGGCGGGCGTGGCGGGCTGGGGGGCGTGTCGCGCTGTGGCAACCGGATGCTGTCGGCTACTCCCGCTGCTTTCCAGACGATGCGCGCGGCGGGAAAGGTCATCTGGGCCAACTCGGTCTCACTAAAGACCGCAAACTCGGCATAGATCCCATCGGCGAACAGCAGCTTGTAGCCATGCAGCGTGTTCTGGAAGCAGTAGCCGATGGGCCACACCGCCCGCAGCCAGGCCAAATCGGCCCGATACGCGACCTCATAGCCGTCTTGCACCACCACGAAGAAATCGAGATCCGAATAGGCATCCAGGCGATCCTGTTCCGTGCCCACCGACCCCAGCGCCAGCAGCGCCCGCGCATGACCCGTGTCCGCGACCGACCGGCCAATCGCGTCCAGCCGTTGCAGCAGTGCCTCTTTGCTCATCTGCCCAATTAGTCCTTTTCCTGTGCAACTGTGAGTGGTAGCTCAACTAGACTGACTAATGCTTCTGCTGCAGTCGTACTACTCTCAAGATTCGCGAGTCCGATGCTAACTTTGCTGATGTGCGTTCGCATTATCTCGCGTGAGTTATTTAACATTGTGATGGCTGTTGAGAAGCGTCCTTCGATCTGTTCCTGTAAGGCTTTCGTATGCTCTTGAATGGTACTCAAATAGCCGTCCAGCTTCTTCAGATCCAGGCTTTGTGATGTTTTACCCACAGTCTGAAACACTAGCAGAAGGTAAGGTAAAAACATACTGTAACTGACCAGTAGGACATGATGCCCAAACACTTCGGCATGGATACCGTGGCATAAATCGTACACAGCATCGGGTACAACAGCGATCCCAAAATCTACAGTCTGGCTTGGATCTATATACTTTTTGACTTCTTTGGCTTTACTCACTACGGCATCAGCAATCTGAGCTTTCAGTTTTTGCTGCTCGGCAGAGTCTTCACAACTACCAAACTGTTCAAGCAAATTAGTAGCAGGCCATTTGCTGTCAATCGGTAGAATCAGACTGTTAGGGAGCCGTAGTCCAAACTCAACTACCTTGCCGGCGACTCGAAAATCGCGTACCTGCCAAGCCGCAGGCAATTGAGCAAAGATGGATTCAAGGATATTCTCTCCGGCTACTCCTTTGCTGCGCGTGCCCGCAATAATTGCTTCCAGCCGTTGCACTGAGTCAGCCGTTTGCTGTTCCACAGCGTGCCGCGTTTTAGCCTGTGTCTGCAATTCAACTATTCCACTCCGTGCATTGGCAAGATCCGTGCGGATCGCTTCGGCAGTTTCTACAAGGCTACGTGTAACGGTGCTGGCTTGGGCCAGCACGTTATCTAACTTGTGAATATCTTGTCCAACAGTGCCTTGATTCTGCTCTACTTTGCCGACACGTTCGACAAGACTTCGCACTTCTACTTGGGTCGCGTTTTGTAGATCAATCAAGCCATTGCGGGTGCTGGTAAGATCCGTGCGGATCGCTTCGGCGGCTTCGACAAGGCTGTGGGTGACTGTGCTGCTCTGTGTGAGTGCGATATCCAACTTGTGAATGTCTTGGCCGACCGTCCCTTGATTCTGCTCTACTTTGCCAACCCGTTCCGCAAGGCTGCGAATTTCGACTTGCGTCTCATGAACTCCGCTACCCACAGCCTGTAGCGATTGGCTAACTTTTTCTTGCCCTTGCTCCATGTGGCTTAACTTCTCGGCCAATGCTGCTGTCTGGCTCTGACCCGTTTGCAGAGTTTGATTTAAATTTTGCAATGCTGGTGAGAGATCAGTGGCGTTTTGTGGCCGGCGCAACTGCACATAGACGAGAGCCAATATTGCACAAAGCAGCAGAACTACCAGCCCAATCAGGGTTCCGAGGAGCCAAGTATCCATCGGTTTTCTCCTTTATCATGAATAGCCGTCGCAGATTTATGCTATAATACCATTAGCTCATCTGCCATGTGTAGAAGGAGTAACGATGCCGTCCTGCGGGGCGGCATTCGCATTTTACGCAGCTGCGTCGCCCCTCACCGCCGATCCCAGACTAGGCCCAGGCCGAGCGCGATCAGCACGCCGCCGGTGAAGCGCTCCATGCGCCGGCGCAGCCGCGCTTGCAGCAGCCAGCCACTCAGACGGGCCAAGAAGGTGCTGTAGATCGAGAGCCAGACGATGCCCAGCCCGCTGTGGATGGCGGCCAAGCCCACCGATTTGAGTAGCACTGGGTCGCCGGGATTGAGGAATTGCGGTAGAAAGGTCAGATAGAACAAGGCCACTTTGGGGTTGAGCAGATTGGTGAACAGCCCCTGTGCGAAGGCGGAAGGCGGAATGCGGAATGCGGAATGGCGACCGGCTTCAAGAGCGGCTGTAGCGGCGCTGCTTGCCGCGCCTGTTGGGACGGGTTCTTGGATATGGCGAGCATCCAACAGGG
Source organism: Chloroflexota bacterium (assembly GCA_030853735.1). Classification (GTDB taxonomy): domain Bacteria; phylum Chloroflexota; class Chloroflexia; order QHBQ01; family JAICKM01; genus JAICKM01. The sequence continues at coordinate 2,169 of JALYUO010000504.1, read as the reverse complement.
CGCGCGCACCCAAATAAATCAGGTAGGCGGCTCCGGCGAGTTTGACGATGTTGTACACATCCGCCGAGGCGCGCAGGATCGCTGAGAGGCCCAGGCCGGAGAGCGCGGCGTGGACCAAGCAGCCGGTCGCCGCGCCGCAGGCGGTGAGGATGCCGGCGCGGCGGCCCCCGGCCAGCGTGTTGCGCGTGACCAGCGCCGTGTCTGCGCCGGGGGTCAGCGTCAGCAGCGTGACGATGCCGATGAAGGTGAGCAGTTTGGGGTCCACAGCGCCTCCTGCAATATAGACCGAGCTAACTGGTATACGACCGTCCCTTCCAGGTCACGCCCTGGCCGCTGATCAGGCGGCGCGCGCTGTCGAGCAAGATGCCGATAAACATCAGGATGCCGAGCGGATAGCTGAGGGTCCAGCCCAGCCGCAGGCCGAAGCCGCGATCCACGATCCATTTGGGCACCAACATCGCTGCTACCTGCACCGTGCTGAAGGCCAGGGCTTGACGGTCGGCGCGGCTGCGCTGGCCGGCCAACGCCCGCCCCAGGTTGCCCAGCAACACGGCGAAAGGCGCGACCCCCGCCAGCAGACTGGCGATCTGCAACACCCCGGCGGCGGGCTGGCGCTTCATCGAAAGCAACACGTTTTTGCGCCAGCCCTCCCACAGTTCGGCCAGATTATGATACATCCGCACCCGCATCAGGCCGCGGCCATCCACCAGGCAGAGCCGGTAGCCGTGGCGCTTGACCAGCCGGCCCAGTTCCAGGTCTTCGGCGATCTCGGTATGCACCGCCGCCACCCCACCCAGCGCGTCATAGACGGCGCGGCGGAACAGCAGGTATTGCCCGTTGGCGATCACGACCGCGCTGCGCGGGTTGTTCACAAAGATCGGGTGGAAAAAGACCGCCATGCCCAGCGTAACCACCGGCATAATCAGCCGCTCGGCGGGGCCGATGACCTGCAATTCGGGCACAATGGTATACAAGTCGGCTGCGCGCGTGACCGCATCGTAGATCGTGGTTGGCAACGCGCTGGGCGCGTGCTGGGTGTCGGCATCGGTGAACAGCAGCCACTCGCCCTGCGCGACGGCGGCTCCCTGCTGCATCGCCCAGGGCTTGCCTTTCCAGCCGGGCGGCAATGGCTGCCCCGTCACCACGCGGATCTGGGAGTAGACCAGGGCGTAGGCGGCCAAAATCCCTGCCGTGCCGTCGGTCGAACCGTCATCCACCACAACGATCTCCAGCCGGTCGGCGGGATACGCTTGGGCCAGCAGGCTGGGCAACAACAGGGGCAGGTTGCGCGCCTCATTACGCGCCGGCACGATGATCGACACACGGGGCCATTCCGCTAGGCCGGCGGGCGGGAGGTCAGCGGCAGTGCGCGGCGGCGGACGCGGCGGGCGTTGGGTCAGCAGAGCGGCAACGACCGCATTGCCGGCCACCGTCGCGGCGGTAGAGGCAATCAGCCAACGGGGAACCTGGTTACGCGAGGACATGGGTATCCTTTCTTCTCCCTGCATTATGGCCGATGCTTGGCCTCTGCGTCAACGCAATCCAATTTGCACCACAAAGACACAAAGACACAAAGACCACAAAGGGATTTTAGGGATTTGTTTAGGTTTGTTGTTCCAACAACAAGCAAACTTGAAACCCTAAAACGCTTCGTGTTCTTTGTGTCTTTGTGGTGCAATTCGACGGGTTAGCGCACCGTGACTGGGATGGAGTAGAAGTAGGAAGGGCGTTCGCACGGCACGGCAGCCTTGCGACAGGTCGGGTCGGCGGCGATTTGCACCGTCGCCGTGCCGGTCTGTTGTGCCGTATAGAGACGCGCTAGGGCAGTGATGCCGCCATTGCCCGTCGCCAGGACCGGCAATGTGTCCCCGCTAAACGTCCAATCGTAGCCTGCGCCCAGGTTGAGGCGCAGCCGTTGGCCGACCTGCAACAGCACCGTCGGGCGACCATTGGGCGGCAAGTCCAGGATGGCCTCCCCGTTCGCATCCGCCGTGACCGTGACGGCGGGGCCACCGGGCGGTTCCGGCGTGATGTCGCGCAACGGCGGGCTGGTGACTGGCCCGCCGGCCACCGAGGTGCCGACGATCACGGCCGGGCTGGTTTGCGTGGGCGACGGCGCAACGGCGACGTGTGTGGCCGGCAGCGGCGTATGCGTGGCGGGGCGGGGCG
>JALYUO010000499.1 GCA_030853735.1 Chloroflexota bacterium | reverse complement strand
GTTTGCGCCTGGGCGATGGCGGCGGCGGTGGCTTGCGCCTGGAACCTCGCCATTCCGACTTGCGTCTGGGCCACCCCCACCTGGGCCGTCGCGGTGCCGGCTTGCGCCTGGGCGGCGGCTTGCGCCTGGGCCTGGGCCGTCGCGGACGCTTGCGCGGTGCCGGCGGCTATCGCGGTCACATTCGCCGCTGCCGTAGCTTGGCCGGCGGCATCGGCGATAGCGGCGAGCGTGGTGCCGGTGGCCCGCGCCTGTGCGGTGGCCGCACTATCGGCGGCGACCTGGATCAGCGCCGTCGCGGTACCGGCGGCGGCCTGGGCTTGCGCGGTGGCTGCGTCCACGGCGGTTTGCTGCGCCGCCCCTGACAGCCCGGCGGCAGCGGTCATCGTGGTCTGGAGAACCAGTTGTTGGACCACCAATTGGGTACTTTGCACGCTGATCGCGCTTACGGTGGCTTGCGCCGCCGCATCGGCTACCGGCACCGGCGTTTTGCTGCTGGTGAGCAGAGCGATCAACCCCGCGCCGAGAAACACCCCGATGGCAAGCAACGCGCCGACCAGCAGCACCGGCGACAGCCCGCCGGAGCGCGCCGGGCGCGCAGCAGGCGGCGGCATCAACGGGGGCGGCGTACCCAGCGCCGCTGTGACCGGCACAGAGACGGCCGGCGGGGTAACTAGGGCCGGCGCAGGCGGCGAAATTGGCGGGGGCGGCCCGCCGGCCGGCGGATGCGCCACCCAGACGGGTGCGGTTGAGACCACCGCAGCCGGCAGCACCGTCCGGTTGCGCGGCGGCAAAGTGCCGTCGAGCGGCGCGGAACACTGGTCGCAATAGCGCGACCCCGCCGGATTGCTACCGCCGCATTTGGGACAGTTGATGCGATCTACCGCAGGAGCAACGGGTGCCGGGGCCGGCGCGGGAGCGGGTGGCGAAACCAGTACCCGCGCGACCGGTGCAGCCGCCGGTCCCGGCGGCGCGATCACGGGGATGGTCGCTGCGCCGGCCGCTTGCGCTGCGGCGATGGCCGCTTGCGTGGCCTGCACCAGCTCGTCTACGGTCTGATAACGCTCTGCCGGGCTTTTCGCCAGGGCGCGCAGCACCACGCGCTCCAACGGCTCCGGGATGGCCGGGTTGACGCTGCGCGGCGGCGGCAAGGGATCGTTCATGTGCTTGATGACCACCGCAAAGGGCGTATCGGCAGCAAACGGCACCCGGCTGGTCAGCATCTCGTACAGCACCACGCCCAGCGAATAGATGTCGCTGCGCGGATCGAGCGGCTCGCCCTTGCCCTGTTCGGGACTCATATAGGCGGGCGTGCCCGACAAGCCCCCACTGATGCTGGCCGTCGCACCGTGGACCATGCGCGCGATGCCGAAATCGGTCAGCATCGGCGTGCCCTCGGAGGTGAACATGATGTTCTGCGGCTTGATGTCGCGGTGGATCATGCCGCGGTTATGGGCATAGCTGAGGGCGCTGCCGATGGCCGTCATGATCGTGCCGATTTCGCCCAGGCTGAGGCGTGTACCGTGGGCCGCATGATCATCCAGCACCGCTTTGAGCGTGGAGCCTGCGATAAAGGCCATGACCATATAGAACGTCTCGCCCTCGCTATCGTAGTCCAGCACCTGCACAATATTGGAGTGGTGCAGCGCGGCAACGGCCTGCGCTTCGCGGCGGAAGCGATCACTGTTGGCGCTGTCGTTGAGCAGGAAGGGGTTGAGGACTTTGATCGCCACATCACGGTCGAGCGACGGCTGGTGGGCACGATAGACATCGGCCATGCCGCCCCGCCCGACCCGTTCCAGGATCGTGTAGCGGCCCAGCGTTTTTCCGGTCAAATCAGGCATCGGTCTTCTCCGTCGGCGGGTTTCGCCAGGGGCGCTCCAAGGCACCGTAGGTCCAAACGACCCTACGCTCTATTGTAAATCTATATAGGGGTAAATGCAACAGGGCACGGGCGGTTACTCAGGAGCGATTCCTTGTCAGGAATCCGGTCATGCTGAGCGCAGCGCAGAGTCCGGCCCGGACCAAGGAGACATGGTTTGGCTCCTGAGTGTGCGGCGTGACGCGCAGCGACGATGCGCCGTATAATAGAGGAGGAGGTAGTGTGATGAAACAAGTATTAGTGGCGGTGCCCGATCTACTCTTTGGTGTAGCCGTGGCGAACGCGGTCCGTGCGGCGGGCGGCGAGCCGCTGACCATTCGCGGAGCCGACGGCGCGTTCGCCGCGCTGGCTGCCGACAACCCCCATCCCCCCGCCCTGGTGGTGGTGGACCTAGCCGCCCGTATTGATCCCACCGAGGTGATCAGCGCGGCGACGGCCGGCAACATCCCCGTGTTCGCTTTCGGCCCCCATCTCGACGCAGGGGCCATTATGGCCGCGCGGGCGGCGGGGGCCGAAAAGGTGGTAGCCAACTCCGCCTTGGCCCGCGCGCTGCCCGCTTGGCTGGCCTACCGGCTACAAGACGCGCACAACAGCGCGGGAGCCGCCCCCTTCCCGCTTGACGACGAGGATTGATCCGCCCGCTCTAGCACAAACCACTGGACGAAGTTCCCCACCGACGGCAGGATCGGTTCATTCACCGTGCTCATCTACGGTAATGAAAAACGGCGATTAAGTGGGTGTCCTATTGACAGGTAGCACAAGCTGTGCTATAGTAACTTTGTAAGTCCGATGGACTTACAAAGGAAACACAGCTTGGCGAAGGGCCACCACCCGCGACTCGCCCCGCTACTTAGGAAGTACACCACAGAACAACTCAAGGAGGAGATCACAATGGTACGGAATCGTTGGCCCGACATGACGGTGACGCGGCGGAACCGCCGCAGCGTGCGAAACGCCCGCATCTTATGGACTCTGCTGGTGATCACAACAATGGCGCTGACGGCTTTCGCCGGCGACCGCCCGGCCGTGCTGGCCGCGTCCAGCCTGAAAGCGCAATATCGCGCCTTCGCCGGCGGAGCCACGGTCAGTGAAATCGCGCCCTGGTTCCAGATCGTCAACACCGGCGGCAGCGCGGTGAACCTCAGCACCATCAAGCTGCGCTACTGGTACACCGCCGACGCGCCGGCTCCCACCCAGGTGTTCAACTGTGACTGGGCACAAATCGGCTGCACCGCGATCAGTGGCAACTTTGTCGCCACCGCCGGGGGAGCGAGCGCCGATTATTACCTGGAACTGAGTTTCAGCGGCGGCAGCCTGGCGGCCGGCAGCAACAGCGGCGAGATCCAGACGCGCTTCCACAAGAGCGATTGGTCGAACTATACGCAGACCAACGATTATTCGTTCGATGCCACGAAGACCGCCTACGCTGACTGGTCGCGCGTGACGCTGTATGAGAACGGCAGCTTGATCTGGGGCACGGAGCCGGGC
>JALYUO010000472.1 GCA_030853735.1 Chloroflexota bacterium | reverse complement strand
GACACGCCGGGCGCACCGCCAGCGCCACGCGGTTGGGCAGCCTTAGCTCGTGCAAGGGCAGCGGATTGAACAGCGGCGGTGGGGCCAACAGGGCCGCCGGCGATCCGCTGAACTCCTGGTCTACCAGCGCACCAAAGCGTGGATCGCGTAGCCGCAGATCGTCGTAGCTGATGCGCCCACTGCGTGTTAGTAGTTGGAAGGCGAAAGGCAGGGGTGGCAGGTTGACATAACGGTAAAGTGTCTCGAAATAGCTCCGGCTTTCGCGGGCGGCCCGTTGGAACAGTTCGACCACCGGGCGGCGTTCGGTCTCATACGCCGCCAATGCGGTCGTCAGATCGGGTTGGGCCTCCAGCGCCGCCACCAGCGCAATCGCGTCCTCCATCGCCAGCTTGGTGCCCGACCCCCAGCGTCGTGTGCCAGTGTGCGGTGGTGAGGGTGGCGAATTGGACCCATTTGGCGTTGTTGGATTGCAGCGGCACACCGCCCAGATCGGCGGCGAGCAGGTTTTGGCAGAAGGCGAGGCTGGCCGCTTCGTCGGCTTGATCCAGGCCGGCGGCGCGCCAGGTGTGATCGGCGCACTCGACGATAAAGGTGCTGGTGGTTCCGCTGAACGGATAGGCGTGAACCTGAAACAGGCCGTGCGGGGTATCGTGGAAGATAAAGGTGAAGGCATCCAGCACGCGCTCGGCTCCCAGCCAGATGTAGTGCGCCTTGCCCAGCGTGATCTGCGGCCCGAACACGGCGCTCTGGGCCTCACGCACGCCGCTGTGGATACCGTCGGCGGCGATCAGTAGATCGGTATCGACCAACTCTGCCGGGTCGCCTATTTCTACGCCGAAGCGCAGTGTGACTCCCAATTCGGCGCAGCGCGCTTGCAAGATGCCTAGCAGGTCGCGGCGGGCAATGCTGGCGATGACATGGCCGCCGCAGCGGATCGTCGTGCCGCGATAGCGCACATCAATCGCGTCCCAGATGACGAAGCGGCCCGTGATCTGCTCATAGCTGCGCGGGTCGGCGCGCTGAAACGAGTCGAGGGTGCGATCCGAGAAGACCACGCCCCAGCCGTAGGTCACATCGGGCGGGTTGCGCTCCAGGATGGTGACTTCGCACGACGGGTCGGCCTTTTTGAGCAGCAGACCGCAATAGAGGCCCGCCGGCCCGCCGCCGAGGATGGTGATGCGGCGTGGCCCGTTCACGCCGGCTCCGCGCCCAGTACGCCCTGCGCCGTGACCCCCAGTGCGGCCAGCGTGGCGGCCAGCGCATCCAGTTGGGCGAGATCGGCCATAGTGGGGAACAGGATCAGCTCGTCGCAACCCGCTTCGGCATAACCGCGCAGGAAACCTGCTACAGCCTGCGGTGTGGTGAGCAGCCCGGCGGCAATCTTGTCGGCGAAGGGGCCGGTGAAAGCGTAGTAGTCGCGCAGGTAGGCGGCTCCCGCTTCGACAGTGGGGCCGAAAGCAAAATAGCCCTGCGCCCAGAGTTGCGGCCGGCCCGGTCGCTCGGCATCGGTCCATGCGGCGCAGGCTTTGTCGGCGGCGCGGGCGAACGCTTTGGCCGGCCCGCCGCCATGCACATAGCCGTCGGCGTAGCGGGCCAAACGGGCAAAGCTGCTGTCACTCAGCCCGCCGACCAGCAGCGGTGGACCCCCCGCTTGGGTGGGCGCGGGGCCGAAGCCGGGGTCTTCCCAGTAGTCGCGCAGGGCAGCCAACCCGGCGACAAAGCGTTGCCCACGCGTGTGGTAGTCCACGCCGGCGGCGGCGTAATCGTCGGCGCGCGTGCCGACCGCTAGGCCCAGCACCAGCCGCCCGCCCGACAGGGCATCCAGCGAGGCGGCCTCTTTCGCCAGCCGGGCGGGGCTGTGTAGGGGGCTAATGACGATGGTCGTGGCGAGGCGCACCCGTTGGGTCACGGCGGCGGCGGCGGCGAGGCTGATCAGCGGGTCATAACTGTCATACACCAAGCGGTCAAGCACGCCGAGGCTGCTGAACGGCCCGCTATCGGCGCGTCGCGCCCATTCGATGACCGCCGCCCCGCCCATGCCGGGCAGAGTCGTCGGCAGTCCCACGCCCACTCGCATTTCTGTGCCTCCTGCGTGCCGCATTGCCGGGGTCTCGCGTGACCCCACTATACCCCAGGCCGGTGGGCGTGTCAAACGGCGAGTGTTTAGTGTTTAGTGTTTAGTGTTTAGTGTTTAGTGTTTAGTGTTTAGTGTTTAGTGTTTAGTGTTTATGATGAGGGTGCAAATCGCCCCCACCCGGCAAATGCTGGCACCGGGTGGGGGCGGTCTGTACGAGCGCCGGACGGGTGGGCCGGCTATTTCACCGTGGAGTTGTACTCATCTAGCTTATCATTTGCCTTGCTCGCCGCATCATCCAGCGCGGCTTTGGCCGAGTCGAATTTGCCGAGTAGGAACTGCTCCATCGCGCCTTCGACGAGCGGGCGCGTGCCGGCAAAGGTGCCGAACACGGCCCCGGCGGTGGCCGGGCCGGCCGTGGTGGCCCGTAGCTGATCGACCGCGATCTGGAACTGCGGGTATTTCGCCAGCGCCGCTTTCATCTCCGGCTGATCGTAAGCAGCCTTGCGTGTCGGATAGTAGCCGGTGTTCGAGGCGAAGAAGGCTTGCGTGTCCGGCTGCGCGGTGAACTTGACGAACTCCCACGCGCCTTGCTGTTGCTCCGGCGTGCCCTGGTCGGTGATCCAAAGCGATGCGCCGCCGATGATTACGCCGCCGGATGCGCCGGTGGGCTTGGGCAGGAAGGCCACGCCAATGTCCACTTTGCCGCCCGCTTTTTCGGCTTGGCTGGACCAGCCGCGCAGGGTGGCGATGCTCTCGAAGGTGATTGCTGCGTCGCCCTTTGAGAAGTTCGCGCCGAGCGTGGTGCCGTTGGTGGTGCCACTGGCCCGGCCGACGCTGCGGCCCACGCCTTCATCTTGCAGCTTTTTGAGGAAGTTGAGCCAGTTTTGCCCGGCTTCGCTGTTAAACACCAGCTTGGTGGCGCGCCCGTTGCGGCCATTGTCGGGATCGGCATACACCACACCCTGCGTCGCCAGTTCCTGTTCCAGGATCCAGCCGTAGAGCGTGAAGTCCACGCCACTGCGGATGATTTTGCCGTTCGCGTCTTTCTTCACCAGCTTCCGTGCGGCGGCCAGCACCTCGTCGTAGGTCTGCGGCGGTTTCTCCGGGTCAAGACCCACTTCTTTGAAAGCGTTTTTGTCGTAGTACATGACGGGGGCCGAGCTGTTGAACGGCATCGAGTAGAGCTTGCCGCCCACGGTATAGTAGCGGGCCACGGCCGGCTCCAGATCGCTGATAATATCGAGCTTGTCCTTCTCGATAAAATCTTGCACCGGTAGGATGCGCTTCGAGTCGATCATGCGCTGGGTGCCGATGTCGTAGATCTGTACGATGTTGGGCAGCGCGCCGCCGGCCAAGCTGGTGTTCAGCTTGTTGATGGTGTCGTCATAGTTCGGCTGCTGCACGCCTTCGATGTAGTACTTGCTTTGGCTGGTATTAAACTTGTTGACCACTTGCTGCGTGATCGAGCCGTTGAAGCCGGTCAAGCCGTACCAGAAGGTGATCTTGCTGGATCCGGCCGGTTGGGCCACCGTCGGGTAGGGGGTGGGCGGCACGGCAGTCGCTGCCGGGGTTCCTGCTGCTGGAGTCATACCCGCCGGCATGGCGGTGGGGGTCATGGCGGCCGGCATGGCGGTGGGGGTTTCCCCGGCCGGCATGGCCGTCGGGGTCATGGCCGCCGGCATAGCGGTGGGGGTCATGGCCGCCATCATGGTCGTCGGGGTCATGGCCGCCATGGCGGTGGTGGCAGCCACGGTGGCGGCCGGCACAGCGGTGACGGCGGGCGTGGCGGCATCGCCACAAGCCGTTAGTAGCCCCGCGATCAGCAAGCCCCCCAAGGCTGCCGCCCGGCGGCTATCGAACTTTCCTAACATTTGCACTGTTGCTCCTCCTTTAGAATGATGCTACCTCTGGCTTCTACACTACACTACACTACACTACACTACACTACCTACCAGCACAATGTCCCCTGTATCGCCCAACCAGCAGACGTGCCCGGCCTGCACGCCCCTCAAGTATACCCGAAGATCATTAGCAAGAAGTTAAGGCGGGAAGGAATTGTTACCATCAGCCTTTGAGCGCCCCGGCCGTCAGCCCGGCGATCAGTTGCCGCTGGGCGAGGACCAAGAGGATCAAGGTCGGCAACATGACGATCAAGGTGCCGGCCATTTGTAGATTGTACAGCGCGATTTCCGAAGACCGGAAGGCCGTGATGCCCACTTGGGTGGTCCGCCACTGCGAGCTATCGGTGACCAGCAGCGGCCAATAGTACTGATTGTAGGTATTCAGGAACGTATAGGCCGCCAGCGTGCCCAGCGCCGGGCGGGAGAGCGGCAACAGGATCGACCAGAGATAACGGGTGCGACTGCACCCATCCAGGATCGCCGCTTCAAATAGGTCGCGCGGAATGGTGAGAAAGTACTGCCGCAGCAAGAAAATCCCGAACCCACTTGCCAAGAACGGGGCGATCAGCCCCTGGTAGCTGTCTTTCCAGCCCAGGTTCACAACCGTCAGGTAGTTTGGCACGATGGTCGTCTCCCACGGGATCATCAGCGTGCCGAGAAACACGAAGAAAAAGAATGGCTTGCCGGGAAAGTTGAGCGTCGCGAGCGCATAGGCCGCCAGCGCCGAAGTCACCACCTGGCCCGCCGTCACCGCCGTCGCCACCACAAAGGAGTTCAAAATCCAGCGCCCCAGGTTGCTCTCTTGCTGAAACGTGGCCTGGAACACCGCCCAGTCGAGTTTGCTGAAATCGGGGATCAGCGTTGGCGCGAGGGTCGGTCCTTGTAAGGCCAGCGAGAGCGAAAAGAACAGCGGGAACAGCAGCACGCCGGCGGCGGCGATCAGCAGCGCGTAGAGCGCCCCGGTCTTCACACCATCCCGCAACCGTTGTGTGCCGCTCAGGGGTTCGGTAGCAAGATGGACGGTGTAGGTGGATTGGCTCACTGGTAATGGACCCTCCGATCCAGCAGGCGGAACTGGATCAAGCTCAACACTAACAACACCACAAACAGAACGACCCCGATAGCCGAGGCAAAGCCGTAGCGGTTGTCCTTGAAGAAGGCGGTGTACAAGGCGAACACCAGGACATTGGTGGTGCCGTCCGGCCCTTCGTTGGCGATCAAGACGTTGAACTGGGTGAACGATTGGAAGGCGCTGATCGTGGCGATGATCAGCAGAAACAGCAAGGTCGGGGTCAGCAGGGGCAAGGTGATGTGGCGAAAGGTGTTCCAACTACTAGCCCCGTCAATGCGGCTGCTTTCATACAGATCTTGGGGAATGGCCTGGAGGCCCGCCAGTGCGATGATGAAATTGAAGCCGAGGGTGGTCCAAATGGTCATGAAGGC
>JALYUO010000437.1 GCA_030853735.1 Chloroflexota bacterium | reverse complement strand
TGCCCCGGAATGCGGATTGCGGATTGCGGATTGCGGATTGCGGATTAAGACGAGGCTGTGCCCTACCGTCGTCTACAGCCACATTCCGCAGCCCGCCGCCCGCCGCCCGCATTCCGTCGTCACCAATCCGCAATCCGCAATCCGCAATCCGCAATCCGCATTCCGGGGCACTCAACACTTAAAACTCAACACTATCGCATCCTGGCGGGCGTGCATCTGATCGTGGGCTTGCGGGGTTTGGTCATCGTAGCCCAGCAGGTGCAGCAGGCCGTGGACGAGCAGAACGTCTACTTCGGCGGCGGGACTGTGGCTGTAGTCGCCGGCTTGTGCGGCGGCGGTCTCGTAGGAGATCACCACGTCGCCCAGGTAGGTCGGCCAGTCGGGCGGCGTGACGAAGGCGACAGGCGTGGCTGTGGGGGGCTGCGGGGCCGCGTCGTCGCCGGGCAACGGCTGCTCCGCGCCGCTCTCTTCCTCATCGCCTTCGTAGCCTTCGGTCACATAGTCGGTGGCCGGCACCGGCGGGCGCGCCGTGTCCGCCCCGGCGGCGGGCGCGCTATCGCCCTCGGCCACCGCCGCGTCGGCTCCGAACGACAGCACATCAGTCGGGTAATCGTGATCCAGATACTGCTTATTCAAGGTATGGATCTCCTTATCGTCGGTGATGGTGATGCCGACTTCCAATGGATCGCGCCGCCCTTCGGCCAACAGGGTGTGCGTTGCCAGCGCGTGCAGGTGGTCGGTATTCAGCAGCGCGCTGAAGGCCGGATCAATCTGGACGCTGATCCAGTAGTTGTCGGGGGCGACGATGATGGGCAGCGTGTCAGCCGCCGCGCCGGGCGGGCTGTTGGGGTTGATCATAGACGACCTCTCTTTCCTCGCTTAGGGCGGTGGGCTGCGGCAGACTGTCGCTGGAGCCGTTCAGGGTGATGATGGTGGGGCCACCCGGCCCTTCGACCGCAGCGGCCGGCAGGGCAAGCGGACGCGGGGCCGCGCTGAACGGCCGACGGATGCGCTCAAAGGGGATGCCCGCCGAGACGGAAACCAGGGCGGCGGGGACAGGATCGGCCACCGGCACGCTGCCCGGCTTATCGGGATAGCTGATGCGCGGGTGATAGATGCCGTTAAGCATGGTGGCAAAGGCCGCCTGGATGCGCGTCAGATCGCGGATGGTCAGGTCGCATTCGTCCAGTTGGCCGTCTTCTAACCGCTCTTTGACCGTGCGACGGATGATGCCGACAATGCTGTTGGTCGGCGCTTCGCCGTCGGGGCCAAGCGCCGCGCTGGGTTCCAGCTTGCCGGCCTGGGCGACCGCGCGCACCGTGGCCTCGGTCGAATCGGCCAGCATCAGGATGGCGGCTTCTTTGCTCTGCGGCTTGGGGCCGGGGCAGCGAAAATCCTCAATGTTGGTGGTCGGGTCGTCTTGCAGCGCCTTGTGGTAGAAGTATTTGACCACTGTGGTGCCGTGATGTTGCGGAATGCAGTCCACTACGCGGCGCGGCAGGCGGGCGCGCTGGGCCAACAGCCGGCCTTCGGTGATATGCTCACGGATCAGGCGGGCGCTGGTCACGGGGTCGAGCGTATCGTGCAGGTTGCTGAGGCCCGACTGGTTTTCGATAAACGCCTGCGGGTTGAGGACTTTGCCGATATCGTGATAATAGGCGGCGACGCGCGCCAGCAGCGGATCGGCTCCCACCAGTTGCGCGGCGTGTTCGGCCAAGTTGCTGACTACCAGGCTGTGGTGGTAGGTGCCGGGCGCTTCGCGCATCAGGCGGCGCAGCAGCGGTTGGGTGGGGTGGGCCAGTTCGAGCAGTTGCAGCACGGTGGCGATACCGAATAGGCTGCCCAGCACGCTGAAGGTGGCGAAAGTCAGACTGGCCGACAGCGCGCCGTTGATGCCGGCGGCGGCGGCCAGAATGCCGATGGCCTTGAGATCGAGGTGCTGATTTTCGACCAAGCGCAAGAGGATCGCCGCCGCGAACGAGGCAATCGTGATATAGACTCCCGACAGCACAAAGGTACTCACCCGCTCGGCCCGCCAGATGGCATAGACCGCCGTGATGCCACTGATGCAGTAGTAGAACGGCAGCTCGAAGCTACCTTGCGTCAGCAGCGAGGCCAACACGCCCAGCACGAAAGTCACCACAATCGCCAAGTTGGCATCGAGCAACACGGCGACCAGCATACTACAGGCGGCCAACGGCATCATATAGGGCCAGATCGAGTGGCCGGGCACGATCAGGCGCATGATCACGGTGGGCACGACCAGCACCAGCCCTAGCAGCAGGAGGGGCCGGCGATAGAGCGTGAAGTTGGGTTGCAGGCGCAGCAAATAGAAATGCAGCAGCAGGCAGAGGATGGCGACACTGCCGAAGATCGCGCCGGTGTTGGCGACGCTGGGCGTGGGGTTGCGGAGGCCCGCGTGTTCCAGCTTTTCGATGGCGGCGGCATCCGCGATCTGGCCGACGCGCAGGATGATCTCATCCTGTTGCACCTCCACGCTATGGGCCGGCACCAGATCGGCGGCGGCTTTGCGCCGCTCTTCGGTGGCCTGGGCGTTCGCCGTGATGTTGACGGCCAACACGGGCGACAGCAGCGCGATAGCGGCGTGCCGTTCTTCGGCGCTCAGTTCATAGCTGATCTGGAGCGGCAGGTCGCTGCGCTGGTGTTCCAGTTGCGCGGTGTCGGCGATCTTGCCGTTGACCATCAGGCTGTCAAACAGGCGCAGCACTTCGGCGCGCAAGTGACTCCAGCGGTCGGGGGCGGCTTGCGTCACGGCGGCAATATCGGCGGCGCTCAGGCCCGCATCGGCCAATTGGCGCAGCAGGTCCGATCCATAGTTCGGCTTGGGCGGGGTGTCACTGCTGCGCGCCGTTTCGATGCGCGCCAGCAGGTCGGTCAAGCGGGTGCTGCCGGCGGTAATCACGGCGGTGTTAGTGTCGTAGACCGGTCCCACCGCTTGGCGAGCGGCTTCGCGGTCGGCCGCGGTCAGCACTTCGCTGTCGTAGCGTAGATGTTGGGGCGCATAATAGTCCTGCGTGGCCGGCTGGCCGGGGGCCAATTGCACGCGGCCCGGCAAGGCACTAGGCAGCGTCAGGATGACACTGAGGATCAGCGCCATGCCCAGCGTGAACAGGCTTAAATAGGACAGATTCGCCTGCGGCGCAGAGGTTCCCACCGGCACGGCTGCTGCGGCCTTACCCTTCCAGTTGCCGGCGAACCACGGCATTGATCAGGCGACCCTCGGCTTTGCCTTTGAGCCGGCTCATCAACGGCGGCATCACCTTGCTCAGGTCGGCCACGCCCGTTGCGCCGGTCGCGGCGATGACTTCGCGCACCACGGCGGCGATCTCGTCTTCGCTCATTTGCTGCGGCAGGTAGCCTTGCAAGACCGTGATCTCGGCGCTTTCGCGGTCGGCCAGATCGCTGCGCTGCGCTTTGGTGTATTCCTCAATCGAGTCGCGGCGTTGCTTCACTTCGCGTTGCAGCACAGTGATCGTTTCCGCCTCGCTCAACGGATGGCCCAGCGCAATCTGGCTGTTTTTGAGCGCGGCACGGGCCATGCGGATAGTGGACTTCCGCACTTCGCCCGCCGCGCCGGCGCGCATCGCGTCTTTGAGATCCTCCATCAACTGTTCTTCAATGGTCATTGCCGCTCCCGCCGGGGGACACCGCCCCCGCCTACAAAACAAAAACGTGAAACGTGGCACAGTGTAACAATCACGTTTCACGTCGCACGTTTCACGTTCTAAATACGCCGGCTTAGGCCGCCGGGGTTAGCGGCGGGCGCTTTTCCGCAGGCGGGCGGCCGCTTTGCGCTTACGCTTCGCGCTCGGCTTCTCGTAATGCTCGCGCTGCTTGGCTTCGCGGAGAATGCCGTCCGCCTGCACCTTTTTGGTGAAGCGGCGCAGCGCGCTCTCAAAGCTCTCATGATCGCCCACAACAATTTCTGCCAATATTGTCCCCTCCTTCCGCTCGGTGCCTGGTCCCTTCTGCCCTCTAAATCCTCGTGCCTTTGCTAGGGCAGGAACACGCCTGGCTTGAGCAGGGAAGGCGAACCGTTAATCGCTCTTATTATACGCCCGGCCTGCGGCCTTGTCAAGCGCGCCGTGAGCAGTTGAGCAGTGGGTGCGCTGCATAGTTTTGCAGATTTGACCGCTACGCGGCGATCCGGTATGCTGGGCGGGATGCTCCCTACTGCGGGTGGTGGTACTTTACTTAGTTGCGGAGGATGTGGACCTGGTGGCTGTGCC
>JALYUO010000350.1 GCA_030853735.1 Chloroflexota bacterium | reverse complement strand
GTCGTGCAACACGCCGACGAAAGCGGGTAGCTCAAAGGGCTTGGCAAGCACATGGGGATTGCCGAGCGCGGTGCGGTCGCCGACCGACAGATCCTGGCCGGTGAGCGCGAGGACGGGCAGGCCGGCTCCGGCGGCATGGCGCACCGCTTGGCCCACCTGATCGGCCGGCCAAATGAAACAGTCCAGGTCGGCGATCACCGCGACCGACGGCAGGGCGGGGTCATCCGCTTCGGTCACATCCCAGCCTTCCAGCGACAGGATGAGCCGCACCAGCACACGCAGGTTGGGGTTTTCGATCAGCACCCGGCAGCGGGGTTTATCCAAGAGTCTCTTTACCTCATCATAGACGGATAGCGCAGCTACTTAGTCGCGTCACTTAGGTCCATGATACAGCAGAGAGGTCTTTTTGCCGTGCCGATTTCTGAGAAAAAGGTCACAAAATGATCGCAAAGCGGGCGCACCGTTAGACAGGGACGGTGTAGCCGAAGCCAGGACGGGTGAGCAGATAGTGTGGAGTGGCGGGGTCGGGTTCGATCTTCTGGCGCAGGCGGGCCACATAGACGCGCAACTGGTGCAATTCGCCCCGCCACTCCGGTCCCCAGACCTGTTCCAGCAGCATTTCGTGGGTCAAGACTTTGCCGCGATGGCTGACGAGCAGGGCCAGCAGGCGGTACTCGGTGGGCGTGAGCATGATTTCCGTGCCGTTGCGATAGACGCGCTTGCCGGTCATATCCACGGTCAGGTCATTGCCGATCACAATGGTGGCCGGTGGCGGCGCGTCGGGTTGGCGCGTGCGGCGCAAGAGGGCGCGCACGCGGGCGGCGAGTTCATCGGCCCCAAACGGTTTCAGCAGGTAATCATCGGCCCCGCTGTCAAGGCCATGCACGATGTCGGCTTCTGCCGCGCGCGCAGTCAGCATCAGGATCGGCACCGCCGACACAGCGCGCACCCGTTGGGCCACCGTGAAGCCGTCCATCTCCGGCATCATCACATCCAGCACGATCAGGTCGAGCGGCTGGTTCAAGGCCACGTCGAGCGCCTGGCGACCGTTGGGCGCGGTGATGGCGCGGTAGCCTTCGAGTTCCAGCGTGCGGCGCACCAACTTCATCATGCGCGCATCGTCTTCGGCAATTAGGATCGTGGGTTGTTTTAACACAGGTCTCCTCCTATGCCGGCGAGGGCCACAGGTAAGCGGACGGTGAAAGTGGCGCCCTGACCGGGCGGGCTTGCCACCTGGATCGCCCCATGGTGCGCGTCAAGGATGCGGCGGGTGATCGCCAAGCCGAGACCGGTGCCGCCGACGGTGCGCGTCAGCCCTGAATCGACGCGATGAAACGGCTCAAACACGCGCTGGAGATGATCCGCCGGGATGCCGGGGCCGCTATCGGCGACCGCGAAGTAGACCCATTCGCCTTCGTCGGCCGCCGACACGCGGATGTGGCCGCCGAGGGGCGTGTATTTGGCGGCGTTATCCAGCAGATTGGCAAGCACCTGGCGGATGCGGCGCGGGTCGGCGGGCACCGGCGGCAAGTGTTCCGGGATTTCGACCGTCAGCGTTTGCCGGCGGGCGGCCAAACGCGGCATGAAATCGGCAGCTTCGGCGCGCAGCAAGGGCGCAAGATCGAGCAGTTCGGCCTCCATACTGAGCAGCGAGGCTTCTAACTGGCCCATGTTGAGCAGGTTGCCGACCAGTTCGGCCAGCCGGTCGCTGGACTGTTCAATATCACCCAGAAACTCGCGTTGTTCTTCGAGGCTCAGGCGGTCGCCGTAGCGCAGCATGGTGCTGGTGAAGCCTTTGATTGCCGCCAACGGCGTGCGGAGTTCATGCGACACGGTGGCGAGCAGTTCGGATTTGAGGCGGTCGGCGGCGCGGGCAGCATGGGCCTGGGCGGCGGCGGCTTCCAGCCGTTCGCGCTCGGTCAGGTCGCGCACAATGACCATCAGCCCAGTGACGCGACCGCGTTCATCGTGGACTTCGGCCGGCGTGAGGCCCGCCGAGAAGGCGGACCCATCGTGGCGGCGCAGCGTGACCGGCACTTCGTGGCCCGGCGGCAAATCGCCACTGACCAGAGTCGCGAAGGAGGCCCAGGATCGCTCATCTTCATCGGTGGGCCAGTAGGGATAGGGCGGCAAGCGGCCGTCCAACTCTTCGGATGTGTACCCGACCATCGCGCAAAAGGCGCGGTTCGCCAGCACATGACGGCCCTCGGTGTCTACCACCGCCAGCCCCTCGCTCATCGAGTCGATCAGCGAACCGGAGAAGCGGTGCGCGGCCTGCATCGCGTCATAGAGGTAGGCTTTATCGAGCGCGACAGCGGCTTGGCTTGCCAACGGAGCCAGCGCGGTTTCGTCGCCGGGCTGCAAGTTCGCGCCCATGATCACCAGCAAGCCCAGCAGTCGGTCGCGGGCGATCAGCGGGGCGACGATGGCCTGCCACACGCCCAGGATCTCGCTGAACACTTGGCGCAACGTCGGGTCGGCGGTGGGGAAGATGGCGGTCAGCACGGGGCTGATGTCGGGCGTAAACTGCACTTCGCGGCGATGGAGCGCGTCGCTGATCGCGGGCACACTGTCCAGCGGCAAGCCGCCCGACGGCAACCCGCCGATGGCGGCCACCTGCGCCAGATCGCGCTCGTTGAACGAGTGGGCCAACACTTGCAACCAGCCGGCGGGCGCATCCAGGCCCAGCGCGACCGCGTGCAAGCCGAGGCTCCGCAGCCCGGCGAAGGTCTGGGCATAGACCTCATCGGCGTGGCGGGCGGCCTGGATTTGCACGCTGACGTTGTTGAGCGCGTGCAGCCGTTCGCTGAGGCGGCGCACGGCGGCGAGGTGTTCGCGGGTCTCTTCGTAGAGCCGCGCGGTGGTCAGCGCCGAGGCGACCTGGGCGGCGAGGTGGCGCAACAGGTCGGGCGTAAGCGGCAACCAGTTGGGCATTGGGGCAACATTCGCAAAGCCCAACACCCCCAGCAACCAGCCGCGGTAGAGCACCGGCACCAGAATCACCGACTCGATGCCTGATGCGCGGCACGTCAGTTCGCTGGGAGTCGGATCGGGATTGCCGCTTTCGCTCCAATTGATCAGATCGCCGCGCAAGATCGCCGGCAGCAGGTCGGGCCACGCCGTTTGCGGGTCGGAGCTGCCGCGCAGATCCGGCCCCGTGGGAGCTGTCCAGGCGTGACGGATGGCGGCCACGCTCAGATCGCTGCTGTAGGCCGAGAAGAAGCAGCTTTCGCAGGGGATCAGGCGGGCGGCGGTTTCGACCAGTCTGGCCTGCACTTCGTCGTCGCTGTGGGCCAGCAAGAGAGCTTCGATGATGCCGTTGAAAGTGGCCTGAAATGTGGCTTCGAGCCGGGAGCGTTCGAGCACCCGCGCGTTGGTGATGGCGAGGGCCGCTTGACGGGCAAACAGTTCGAGCAGGCGTACATCACGGGGGCCAAAGTGCCGGCCACCGGGGCGGGCCAGCACGCCTATCGAGCCGATAGGGCCAAACGGGCCGGTGAGCGGGTGGACCAGGGAAGTGGTGATGCCCAGTTCATCGGAGCCACTGGGCTGGGTGGTGGTCCAAATCTCCGGTTCGCCGGTGAGGGTGACGCGGGCGACGATGCTGGTCTCGGCGCTGTAGATGCGGCCCAACAGCGGCTGCATGGCCGCGCCACTGACCACGATGGTCCGCACTGAGCGCCCATCGGCTTCCAGCAGGTTGATCGCCGCGCCGTCGCCGGCCAGCAGATCCTGAGCGCGGTCGGCGATCAGTTGCAGCACATCGGGTTCCCCCAGGTGGCTGTTGAGCGCGGCGGTGATCTCGCTGACCGCTTCGGCGGCTTCCAGTTGCGAGCGTTGGGCCGTGAGGCGGGCGCGTAAATCGGTGCTGATCAGGGCGGCCCCAACGCTGTGCAGATAGAGTTGGACCAGGGGGAACGTTGCGTCAGGGTCGGGCGCGGCCGCTCCGTAGCCCAGCAAGACGAGGCCGCCGGTTTCCGCACCGGGTAACGCAATGCGCCAGACACGCTGCACGCCCGCGCCCAGCAGCGGGCCGGCCAGGACAGGGTCCAACGCTGTCGTCGGGATCACTGCGTCGCCGGCGGGGCCACAGTCGGCGGGCAAGCGCAGAGGCAAGGTGGGCAAGTTGGCCGCCGCCGCCACCCAGAGGCCGCCGGTTGGCTCGGCGACCAGAATCACCGCCACCGTGGGCGCGAATAGGTCGCGCAAGTGGATCAGGACGGCGGCATACAGCGTGGCCGGGTCGGCGGTCTCCGGCAGGGCACGCAGCGCCGCCGCCAGCCGCGGCACCGTCGGCGGGGCAAGCACGGGCGCGCCATCCCGTGCGGTCTGTAGTAGTACCAAGTCGCCCATACGACTGATTATAGCAGTGCGGGGCGGTGGGGCGCAAGTGCCGCGCTGGGCGGGCGGGCAGTTGGGGGTTTGTCGTGCAGTCATGGGGCGGCTCCTCCTGTGGTGGGCTATCCGGTCAGCGGGGGTTAATTTTACCCCTCTATATCTCGACTGGTCTGAAAATAGCCCGTCACGTCGGGGCCGGGGGCGCGACCGTGACGCTATAGCCGAGTTTCTCAATCTGGCGGGTCAGCCGCTGGACCAGGGCTTCCGGCTGGCGGCGTTCGAAATAATCGCCCCCTAAATCCCGATATACTTCCTTCCGCGTGAGTAGCTGATACACGATGACAATCAACGAATGCGCCACGGCCACCAACGCCCGCTTGTCGCCCAGCCGCTTCACCAAGCGCCGATATTGGG
>JALYUO010000422.1 GCA_030853735.1 Chloroflexota bacterium | reverse complement strand
AGCCCCGGCAGCAGCGTCGGGCGCATGGTGTCCTGCTCACTACTGAGCGGGTTGGCGATGGTGAGCGGCGGCTGCGTCGGGTCGTAGGCCCAGTACGCCCAGGTGCGCGCCGGCACCGTGCGGCCTTTGCCGGCCGGAGCGGTAGCGGGCGCAGGGTCGGGGCTGGCGGGCGGCGTGGGCGATCCCAGCCGGGCCAGCGCCGCGCTGCTGATCGGCGAGTAGGTGAGCACCTCATCCAACCCGCAGGCGTTCAGCGTGTCGCGCAGGGCTTCGCGGTTCAGGACATCGTAGTTGACGGCCTGCGGCGGCAACCCGCCGTCCAGCAACGTTTCGGGAATCGCATCATAGCCGATCATGCGCGCCACTTCTTCTACCAAATCCGCCGCGATGGTCACATCGTTGCGGTATGAGGGGACGCGCACTCGTAACGGCGCAGCCGGGTTCTCCTCAACAGCAGCAGGCATATCTACGCCGAACTCCAGCCGTGTCAGCAGGGCCGCGATCCTGTCGGCGGGGACCGCGATGCCCAGCAACCGCTCGACTTCGTGCGGGGTCAGATCGATCACGCGCTGTGGGCGTGGCGCAGGGAAGCTGTCCACCCAGCCTGCCGCGATGGTGCCGCCGGCGTACTGGCGCATCAGGTCGGCGGCGCGCTTCATGGCCGGGATGGTCAACTGCTGGTCCACGCTGCGCTCGAAGCGATAGGCCGCTTCGGAGGGCAGGCGCAACAGCCGCGCCGTGCGCCGCACGTTCAGCGGGTCGAAGTTGGCCGACTCCAGCAAGATGTCGGCTGTCGCGTCGCCCACTTCGCTGTCCGCCCCGCCCATCACGCCGGCCAACGCTACCGGCACTTGGCTATCGGCGATGACCAGCGTGCGCGTGTCCAGCGTGCGCGTCTCGTGGTCCAGGGTGACGATCCGCTCCCCGGCGTGGGCGCGACGCACGATGATGCGCCGGCCCTGGACTTTGTGGTAGTCGAAGGCGTGCAAGGGTTGGCCCAGCTCTAACATGACATAATTCGTAATGTCTACCACGTTGTTGATCGGGCGCATCCCCGCCTGGATCAGCCGTTGCTGCATCCAATCGGGCGATGGACCGATCCGAATGCCGCGGATCAGTGCGGCGCTATAGCGTGAGCAGAGGTCGGGGTCTGCAATCTCTACGTCTAGTTGACCGGCAATGGGTGGACCCTCGGCCTGCCAGCCAGTATCAGGGTAGCGCACCGTGCCGCCGAACAGCGCGGCCACTTCGCGCGCCACGCCGACCATGCTGAGAATGCGGCCCAGGTTGGGCGTAGTGGCGATTTCGAGGATCGTGTCGCCTAACACCGCTTGCAGGGGCGCGCCCAACGGCGCATCGTCGGCCAGGATCAGGATGCCCTCCGCGTCGGCGGAGATGCCTAATTCCAGCGCCGAGCACAGCATTCCCACCGAATCGACTCCGCGCAGCTTGCCCGGCTTGATCGTAATCTTCTCATGCGTGTCGCTGTGCCCGTTCAGCACTACCGCGCCGGGCAGGGCCAGCGGCACTTTCGCGTCCAGGAACAGGTTTTGCGCCCCGGTCACAATCTGCTGGGGCGCGTCCGCGCCGTACTCCACCCCGGTGATCCACAGCCGGTCGGCGTTGGGGTGCCGTTCCAAGCGCGTAACGCGCCCCACCACGATCTTCTCCCACTCGCTGCCGACCTGGTGCAGCTTTTCCACTTCGATCCCCGCCAACGTCAGGCGCGTCGCCAATTCGGTCGGCGGCATCGGCAGGTCCACATACTCCCGCAGCCACGAGAGCGGTACATTGATAGGCATTGGTGTCTCCTTCCCGACCTCTCCCCCGACCCCTCCCCCTTTAGGGGAGGGGAGTTAGGAGGTACATTCTCCCTGACCTCTCCCCCGACCCCTCCCCTACGAAGGGAGGGGAGCTAGATATATCCTCCCCCTCTCTTCGTAGGGGAGGGGGCTGGGGGGTGAGGTCGTTTCCCTAAAACTGGCGCAAAAAGCGCAGATCGTTGCTGTAGAACTGGCGGATGTCGTCAATGGTGTGGCGCAGCATAGCGATGCGTTCTACACCCATGCCGAGGGCAAAGCCGCTGTACACATCCGGGTCAATGCCGCCGTTCCGCAGCACCTGCGGGTGGACCATGCCCGCGCCCATGATCTCCAGGAAGCCGGTGAACTTGCAGGCGCGACAGCCCACGCCGCCGCACACCTGGCAGTCAATCGCCAAGTCCACCCCCGGCTCGACATAGGAGAAGTAGTCGCAGCGGAAGCGCACACGGCGGTTGCTGCCGAATAAGGCCCGCGCCAGCGCCGCCAGCGTGCCTTTCAGGTCAGCCAGCGTGATACCTTTGTCCACCGCCAGCCCCTCGATCTGGTGGAAGTAGGCTTCGTGCGTGGCATCGGTCGCCTCGGCGCGGTAGCATTTGCCCGGCACCACCACGCGGATCGGCGGCGGCTGGCGCTGCATCACGCGGATCTGGTTGGGCGAGGTGTGCGTCCGCAGCAGCAACTGCTCGGTCAGATAGAACGTGTCATGTTGTGAGCGCGCCGGGTGTTCGGGCGGGATGTTCAGCAACTCGAAGTTGTAGTAATCAAGTTCGATCTCCGGCCCTTCGACGACGGCGAAGCCCATCTGGGTGAAGGCGGCCAGCACGTCACGGATGGTCTGGGTCGCCACATGGGTGCCCCCCAGCGCCTGCGGCCGGCCCGGCAGGGTGATGTCTAGCCGCTCGGCTTCCAGCGCCTGGCCTAGCCCGGCGGCCTGGATGCGTTCCGTCGTCGCGGCCAGTTGCGCTTCCAGCGCGCGCTTGGCCGCGTTAATCGCCTGCCCCGCCGCCGGGCGCTCCTCTTTGGGCAGCGTGCCGATGCCGCGCAACAGCGCCGTTAGCGCGCCTTTCTCGCCCAAATAGCGCGCCTTCCAGTCGGCCAACCCCGCCGCCTCGCCCACCGCCGCCAGCGCCGCCGCCGCTTCGGTTTGCAATGTTGTGACTTGTGTGTCCATGCCCTGCTCCCTTGTCTACTGTGGATTCCGTATTGCGTATTATGGTGAAACGTAAGGTGTAAAGTGTGACGATCCGCTTTAATGTTCACGCTTCCCAAAAATACGTAATACGCAGTACGCACTACGCTACACGCACAAAACGGCCGCGCTTCGTACAGGGACGAGGCGCGGCCGCGTGGTACCACCCTGATTCCGCCGCCCACCGCCCGGCTAGGGACGGCGCGCAGGCGCTTGGGATGCGTCGCTAACGGGACGCGCCCGGCAGGGGCTAGTGGGGCCGGGCCGGCCGGTTCACCCCTGCGGCTCCGAAGGGAACTTCACCCACGGGTGCGGGCGGCGACTCGCAGCGTGTCGTCTCCGCTCTCTGATCCGTCCTGGTGGGCTACTCGCTTCATCTCAGCCGTTCATGCTAATCGAATTGTTAGCCTATATATACCAGAGGCCCAGCCCGCACGTCAAGATCCGTTCGGCGGATCTGCGGCTCGGTCGTTGGGCGGATGGCCGGGCTGGATCCCCCGCTGCGCCATAGCGGGGGTCACGCCGCAGCGCCTAGACCGGATCGCGCCGCGCGACCACCGCCGCCGCACACTAGGTCTGGTCGGCAGGGGTAAGTGTGCATAGCGGGGCCATTGTACCACATCGTTGCCAACACGCTTGCATTCTACCGTGACCGGTGCGATAATTAGCATCAAGTACAGATTGCCGTTAGTGTGGAGAAAGCGTTGCCGGAGCTACACAAGGATCTTGGTGAGAAGAATGATTATAAACTTACAAGAACGTAGCATGATGCAGGGTCATTTGCGCTGGCAATACCTGCTTCCGTGTCTGGCTCTGCTAATGTTGGTCACAGGTTGCGGCTCACGTTCGCAATCTACCGCGTCGGCTGCTTTCGAGTCCGGCGGCCTCGGCTTGACCAAAGCGGAGTGGGAACAGCACCACACCTTATCGAGTAATAACTTTCTTCAAAACGGTGCATTAGGCTATGATTCTAAAAACTACGAAGTTTACTTTTGGAACGCAGATAGAGCATTTCCTCCTACGGCTCCCATTATACTGATGTGGCTTTATGGACCGCATGATCATATCAATGAGACTTTTGTTCGCACATTGCTGCCTAGTGATGCCCAATTGAAAGATACTATCCCACGAGGATGGGAAGGAACTTTCACTCAGGTATATTATAGCAGATCCCTAAGCACGCGCTATGCGCCTCTTCCACTCGCAACGGGTGTAGTAGATCCTTGGAAAGAAAGCTCACCCGGTACTATTTATGCAACGTACATTCGTGGAGATTATTCTGTACTTATTACAGCCGGGGAAAAGTTGTCTTTGCCGTATAGGTCTGCACAAGATAAAACACCTATAGTGTTTGTTGGTACTGTTCTACCACTAAACGGTACACCTGCTACTCAGCCTCTTCCGGCAGCGGTGCCCACCAGTGGGCGAGTGGTGCCGACTGGGATGCCTTCCCTCCCGCAAGCAGTTCCGACTAGCGGCCCGCACCCGTAGAACGGTGGGGCACGTAATAGCCGCCATTGCGCCTCTAGTCCTTACGTGACTAGAGGCATCGTTTTGTGGTAACAGTTCAGTCTCGTAAGCCTGTCGCCGGCTAATAGATGGATTGTAGGAGGCGGCTCCGTCCGGCGATGCCTGCCCCACCCCTATCGCGCCCGCGGCTCCCCAGTCATTCGGGTATTCGTTCCG
>JALYUO010000408.1 GCA_030853735.1 Chloroflexota bacterium | reverse complement strand
GCCCTTAACAACGGCCCACGGCCCACGGCCCACGGCCCACGGCCCACAGCAGTTGCGGGCGGGCGGGGCAACGTGGTACAATTAGGCTACGACCCTGTGGCTGAGGTATGAAGCCGACCCTAGGCTCTGAGGAGTTGACCTTGCCTTTTCTGCGAAAACACTGGACCCTGCTGGCGCTAGGGATCGTTCTGCTGGTCGGCGGCTATATGCGCCTGACCGACCCCAACTTCGACCAGAACACCCACCAGCACCCTGACGAGCGGGCGATCAGCGGCTGGGTGATGAGCCGCGTCCAGATCCCGTTCCCCGCCGGAACAACGTTGGCGGATGTGCTGGACCCGCTGAAAAGCCCGATCAATATGCGGGTGGAGCCGGGCACGAAAGCTCCCGCAGCGATGCACTACGGCACCTTGCCGTTTTATATCATCAAAGTGGTGGCGGTGGTCTACGGCAACCTCACCCATCAACCTGATTTGGGCACCGATTATAATGGCGTGACCATCCTGGGGCGCAGTGTGTCGGGCGTATTCGATCTGTTTACGGTCTTCCTGGTCTTCCTTATTGGGCGACGGCTCTATGGCAAGCACGCCGGCCTGTTGGCGGCGACTTTCTCGGCCCTGGCGGTCATGCAGATCCAGACTGCTCACTTTATGATCGCCGAACCGTATCTGGTGATGTTTCTGACCGCCGCGCTTTATTTCAGCGTGGTGCTGATGCAGAATCGGCGCGCCTGGGCGGCGGCGCTGGCCGGCCTGATGCTCGGCTTCGCCCTGGCCTGTAAGGTCAGTGTGGCGTTTATGGCGCTGCTGATCGTGGCCGCGCTGGCGTTGCGGGTAGCCTATCAAGCGCGCACGCGCCAACTGGGGCCGCCACCCGGCCTGGACGATCCTTATGGCCTGGAACCGGCCACGCGCGCCGAACGCCAAGCGGGGCCCAACCGGGCGGCTTTCCGTGCCCTGGCGCTGCTGATCTTGGCCGGCGTGATGACGCTGGCCGGCTTCACCCTCGGCGATCCGCTAGGGGTGCTGGATTCTGGTCTCCATGTCAACATCAATATGGCCGACCCCAACACCGGCGGCACCACCTTCTTCCATTGGGGGCCGGTGGAACTGTGGGCCACGCCGGGTAAGTACTTGGCCCAGTTAGGCGAGGAGGCGGCGATCCAGAACGGCACGTCTGATGTGCCGTTCACCCGCCAGTATATCGGCACTACGCCGGTACTGTATCAATTCCAACAGTTGATCCAATGGGGCATGGGGCCGGCTTCGGGGTTGGTCGCCCTGGCCGGGCTGCTGTGGGCGTTCTGGTTGGCCTTGCGCCGCCGCCGGCCCGCTGAAGTGCTGCTGCTGGCGGGCATGATCCCCTACTTCCTGACTATCGTCAATTTGGAAGCCAAGTGGCTGCGCTATATGCTGCCGTTGGTGCCCTATATGTGCGTGCTGGCGGGCGGCGTGCTGGTGCAGGGGCTACAGTGGAGCGCGGGCGCGGTGGAGCGCATCCGGGCATCGCGGGTGGCCCAACGGCGGGCGCAATTGGGCATGGTCGCGCGGCGCTGGGCCTTCCCGCTGGTCACGGCGGGGGCGGTGGTGGGCAGCCTGCTGTGGGCCATCGCCTTCATGAACATTTACACGCAAGACGAGTCGCGGGTGCAGGCTTCGCGCTGGATCAACACGCACCTGCCGACGGATGCCAGCTACGGCCACGAAGTCTGGGATGATGAAGTGCCGTTTGGCGTGCCCGGCACACCCCAGGTCAGTTTTTGCCCCGGCCCGCATTGCATCAGCATGGGATTGTACGACGACCGCCCCAGCCCCGCCGAGTTCGAGTATATCGCCGGCCTGCTGGACCAAGTGGACTATATTGTGCCGGCAAGCAACCGGCTCTACGACTCGATCCCGCGCCTGCCCTGGCGCTATCCGGTGCAGATGCGTTATTACGATTTGCTGTTCGCCGGCAAGCTGGGCTTCGACAAGATTTACGAGGAGAAGGTCTATCCCGAACTCTCCTGGTTGGGCATCCGCTTTGACGACAGCCGATCTGACGAGAGCTTTACCGTCTATGACCACCCGAAAGTCAGCGTGTTCAAGAAGGTACGGAGCCTGAGCCGCGAAGACTTGCGCGTGCTGTTCGGCAGCAGCCTGGATCGGCCCTCGATTGGCGTGCGCCACTTGGAAAGCAAAGACCCCAGCAATTACGACAAGTCGCTGCTGTTGGCGCAGCCGGCGGGCCAGCAATTGGCGCTCAACGACTTCGCCTGGAACCCGCTGGCCCAGAATCAGTGGGTCGCGGCGCTGTTGTGGCTGCTGCTGATCGAGGTGATCGGCTGGCTGGCGTGGCCGTTGGTGGCGGTGGTCTGCCGCCGCCTGCCCGACCGGGGCTTCCCGTTGGCGAAAACGCTGGGGCTGGTGGTCGTCGGCTGGATCACCTGGATGACGGCCAGCCTGCGCCTGTTCCCGTTCACGGTCTGGAGCATCCTGCTGGGCGTGCTGACCCTGGCGCTGGTCTCAGCGATCCTGTGGCGCAAGTTCGGCAGCGAGATCCGCGATTATATGCGGACGCACCGCCGCCTGATCCTGGCCTGGGAAGGGCTGTTCCTGGTCGCCTTCGCCTTTTTCCTCGTCATTCGCCTGCTGGACCCGGATAGTTGGCAGCCCTGGAATGGGGGCGAAAAGCCGATGGAGTTGGGCTTCCTCAACTCAGTGCTGCGTAGCCCGTGGATGCCGCCGGGCGACCCGTTCTTCAGCGGTGGCTATATCAACTACTATTATTACGGCTGGTTTTTGCTGAGTATCCTGATCAAAGGGATCGGGGTTTCTTCGGCGGTGGGGTTCAACCTGTCGTTCCCACTGCTCTATGGCCTCACGGCACTGGGCGCGGGGAGCGTTGTCTATAACGCCGTGACCACCGTGCAACGGGCGCGCGGCTGGCGCGGCGCAGCCTCGGCCACGGCCTTCGCTTGGGGCGTAGTCGGCGCGGTCTTGCTGGCGCTGATCGGCAACCTGACTTTCCTGATCCAAGCGATCAGCATCAAATTGCCCCAGGTGCAGCAGACGGTCGTCAGTGTGCTGCGGCTCTTCGGCCCGCTGTCGGCAAAAGTAGATCGATCTTATGGCGCTTTCGACTACTGGGATGGCGCGACGCGCGTTATTCCCGGCACGATCAACGAGTTTCCCTACTGGAGTTTCCTGTTCGCCGATCTGCACCCGCACCTGATTGACCTCAGCATCGCGTTGCTATCGTTGGGCTTGATCTTCAACCTGCTGTTGGGCGCGTGGCGCTGGCCGCAGTTCCGCCGACTGCCGGCTGCAATCTTGCACCGCCCGGTGGCTCCGGTGCCCGCGCCGGGCATCTTCGCCCAGCCGGATCGCCCGCTCGTAGCGACGGCGCTAGAAGCCGCGCAGCGGCTTTGGGGATCGTCGCCGGGCGATGGCTTGTTGCGCCTGTTCACCCTGAGCCTGAGCCTGGGCACCCTGTTCGCGGTCAACTCCTGGGACTTCCCGGTTTACCTGCTGGTGTTGCTGGGCGCGTTAGTGGTTGCCGTGCTGACGGCTTGGCGCAGCCCGACGGCGCAGCGGGCGGTGGTGCGGCTGGGCACCATCGTGGGGGCGGGGCTGGGCCTGGGTATGGCGGCAGCGTTCGGCATCCTTTGGTACGCACCGTTTATCTTGAACTTTAAGCCGTTTTTCAATCAGATTAAGGCGATTCAGCCGGAACAACCGCATTCGCAGTTACCGGAGTTTTTTGTTGTGTGGGGGCTGTTCTTGCTGATCGGCTTCACCTACTTGGCGCTGGGCTTGCGGCAGTATCCGTGGGGCGAGGCATTTAACGATTGGCGACGTTGGCTCCATCTTGGTGGTCCCCTGCCTAGTCCGGCTTTCGCTGCCCCCCTGCCGGGCGTAGCCGCCCGCACGACCAGCGTCCCCCTGCCCAGTCGTTCGCTGGCCCGTGTGACGCTCACCGGCGACCGGGTGACGCAGGACGCTAGTGGCGTGCCGGGAGCCTATGCCGCTATGGCGAACAGACATAGTGAAGCGGCCTTGCCGGCTATGTATGCTGCCGACTCAGTTGGGGGTGCCACGAACGGACACAGTGATGGATCGCTCACGCCCGTTGCTGCCGACAGTGAACACCCCGCTACAATCGGCAATGGGTACGCCGCGCCTATTCCCGCCTTAGTCTACGCCAACGGCGAGAGCGACGCGCCTGCCGCGAACGGTCCTAGCGAGGTGGTATCTCCGCTGATCTACGCCGACGGCGCGAACGGTGCCATTGCGGAAAACGGTCATGCCGGGGCTGTTCCTACGCTGATTTATGCCGGCGAGGAGAACGCAGCAGAAACCGACAATGGTCATGTGGATGCGGCTCCCACCCCAGCCTACGCCAACGGGGAGAACGAAGCTGCCGCCGCGAACGGTCATGACGACGTGGCTGCCGCGCTGGTCTATGCTACTAGGGCGAACGAAGCAACTACCACGAACGGGCATGCTGCCGTGGCTGCCGCGCCGGTCTACGGCAACGGTGCAGACGAAGCAACCACCGGGAACGGTCATGGCGCAGCGACCCCTGCCCTGGTCTATAGCAATGGCGAGAATGAATCAGCAGCAGAGAACAGCCGCCACGATACGCTTCCTGCGCTGGTCTATAGCAACGGCGAGGACGACGGGATAAGCGCGGCGGGCTACGACGCGGCAATTGCTGCGCCGGCCTATAGCAGTGGTGAGCAAGACGGGATAGCCGCAGACGGCCACGGCAACACAATTGCTGCTGTGGTTCACCCCTACCTGTTGTCGGAGCCGGCTGCGGCGGACGCTGCTGAGGAAGACGTGCTGGCGCGTAGCCGTCGCGAATGGCTGGAAGCCATGGACGATTACGAGTATGGCGATCCGCCGGCAGTAGCCGCCAATGCGGGCGCGGCAAGCAGCGCCCTAGCAAGCAGCGCGGGCGCGGCAAGCAGCGTCCCTACAGATGTGGAATCTGCGCCCCAGCGGGGCTTGCCGTGGGAGGATGCGCCGGTTGTTCGCGGGGGAGCTGTCACGATACGCCTACCGCAGCTGGTGCCGAGCAAGCCGCGCACGGGACGCGGCCTGATTCCGGCGGGCCTGGGTGTGCCGATCTTGCTGTTGACCCCCATCGTAGCCTGGGCTTTGCAGGCCGGCGGGCATTCGGTGCCGGCGCTGTTGGCTTTGCTGATGGGCGGGTTGATCGGCACCCATTTCGGCGGCTTGCGCGCGCCGGGGTCGTTGTTCGCCGGGCTGCTGTTTACCGTGGGGTTCGGGATCGCGCTGGGTGTAGAGTTTGTCTATCTGGCCGACCACTTGCAAGGCGATGTCCTGGGTTGGTATCGCATGAACACGGTGTTCAAGTTCTACGAAGAGGTCTGGGTACTGCTGGCGGTTGGCGCGGCGATTGCGCTCTACGCGCTGCTGGGGCCCAAGGGTAGTGCCCGGCGCGGCGGCCGGCCCGGGTTCTCCGTGGCGCGGGCGATCTGGCTGGTGCCGTTCGGCGTGCTGCTGGGCGGTAGCCTGCTGTTTACCGTGATTGGCACGCAACTGCGCGTGGATGAGCGGATGCCGGGGCCACGCCCGCCGATTGGCACGCTCAACGCGACCGATTGGATGAACCTGAGCAACATCCAGGTGGACTTCGGCAACGGGACCAGCGGTACGCTGATTTTCCGCTTTGAGAAGGCCGCGCTGGACTGGATGAACGCCACCATCAAAGGGACTCCCGTCGTGGCGGCTGCGCCGGTGGGCTATTACCGCGAGAGCGGCATGATGGTGGGCACCTATACGGGCTTGCCGATGGTGGTGGGCGGGCTGCATCAGGACGAGCAACGCTACGGCTGGGAAGTGGGCGAACGGCGGTCGGATATGGACCAGTTCTACCAGACCCCCGACATCAGCCGCACGCTGTTGCTGATCAATAAGTACGACATCGAGTACATCTATGTGGGCGGCGTGGAGCGCATCCGCTATGGGCATGACACGCCCGCCGGGTTGGACAAGTTTGATGCGATGACCGGCCCGGACAAATATCTGGAAAAAGCCTTCGATGAGGGCAATCATGTGGTGGTCTATCATGTGCTGGCGAAACAGGTCAAGACCAACCTGGGCGGCGTGCCGGGCACGGTGTTTGTCGCGCCGACTCCCGTGCCGTTGCCGACCGAGCCGCCGTTGGGCGACGACCCGGTGCTGAACGGGCTGCTGAAAACGCTGCAAGGCGACCCGAACAACCTGGATGCTCACCATAAACTGGCCGACTACTACCGCGATCATGGCGTGATCAGCAAGGCGATTGAGCAGTACATCGAGATCGTGCGCCTAACCCCGGCGGATGTGCCGGCGCATCACCTGCTGGGCGACCTCTATATGCAGGAAGGCGAGCGCGACAAAGCCCTGGCGGCCTGGGAAGATGCGACCAAACAGGCGGTGGAGGCCGACAAGCCGGCCGCATTCAACAAAGTGGGCATCGCCTACCTGGAGCGCCAACGCTTCGACGATGCGATTGCCGCCTTCCAAGCCGTCACCGCCGCCGACCACCAGTATGCCGAGGGTTGGTTCCACCTGGGCGAAGCCTACCAAGCCAAAGGCGACACGAGCAACGCCCGCGCGGCCTTCACCCAATGTATCCAAAATGCCCGCCCCGACGAATCGGGCAAGCACTGGGCGGACGAAGCCAAGCGTCGGCTGGACAGCCTGCGCTAAGGACGAGTGGAAAGTGGAAAGTAGAAAGTGGAAAAGCAGAGCTAATACTTTCCACTTTCCACTTTCCACTTCCTGCTTTCTACTGCGGAGGAGCTAGGGCTTGGGCGAGGCGGTCGTCTGGTGGCTGACGCTGGAGGTGCTGGGGCTGGTGGCGTGGCCTCTGGCCTGGATCGCCATGCAGCGTTTGCCGGATCGCGGCTGGGCATTCAGTAAGGCGCTGGGGCTGCTGCTAGTCGGCTATGGCGCATGGCTGCTGGGGATGCTGCAACTCGCGCCGTTCAGCCGGGTCTCCAACCTCGCCGTCTTGGTGTTGCTGGCGGGCGGGGCGGTGTGGCTGGTGCGGCGCAATGAGGTCGCGTTGGGCCGCGAGATGGCGGCGTTCTTGCGGCAGCAGGCGCGCTACTGGATCGCCGCCGAAGCCCTGTTTGGGCTGGCCTTTGTCCTCTGGACGATCCTACGGGCCTACTCTCCGGCCATTTACGGCACCGAAAAGTTCATGGACTTCGCTTTCCTGAACAGCTTCACGCAGGGCCAGACCTTGCCGCCCGCCGACCCCTGGCTGGCGGGCTACTCGATCAACTACTACTACTTCGGCTATATCTTGATGGGCACGCTCTGTCACCTGTCGGGCGTGGACTCGGCAGTCGGCTTCAACCTCGCCAACGTGACGCTGTTCAGCCTGACCGTGTTAGGCACCTTTGGCCTAGTCAGCAACTTGGTGACGGGGCTGCTGCGGGCGCGGCAGGCTGTTCCCATGCGCTCGGCTGTCGTGAGCGCGGCACTGCCGGGGCC
>JALYUO010000381.1 GCA_030853735.1 Chloroflexota bacterium | reverse complement strand
TTGGGGGCTGTAGGGCCGCAATGAATTGCGGCCCTACAGCCCCCAAATTACCCGTCCACGTATCCGCCCGCCGATGATGCATATCGGCCTAACCCCTACCCCACTATACCTCGCTGAGGAACCCTCTATCGTGGATAGTTCATCCCCCACCGCCACAGCGCAAGCAGATCCGCCGGCACCCGCCGTAGACAGCCTGCCGCTGGCGACGGTGGACATTCTGTTGCGGCTGGCGGAGGCCGGCAGCCAAGCCGCGCGCCCAGACCGCATCATAGCCGAGATTGTCGCCGCTGCTGTGGAACTGAGCGCCGTCCCCTGGAGCGTGTTGCTGCTGCGCGACCCCGTCAGTGGCGATATGCGCGTGGCGTTGACACACGGCTTGGCGCGCGCCGACCTACCCCCCACCATCCCCTTGGACCCCGCCGGCCCCGTCTATGAGCACCTGCGGCGCGGCAACCCGATCTTGCTGGAAGGTGACCAAGCCCGCCAGTCGCGCAATCCGACCGTGCGCGCCCTGGAAGAGCGCCTGGGCACCGGCACAATCCTGAGCGTGCCGCTCTGCGCCGGCGAGGAATTGCTGGGATCATTGCACGTCGCCGGCCCCAACCCGCAGCAGCAGTTCACGCCCACCGACATCGCCGCCCTGCTGCGGCTGGGGCGCTTGGCCGCGCAAGTCTTGCTGCACAGCCGTGCCCTCAGCGCCGCCGCCGGCCGGGTCGGGGCGCTCGAAACCATGCAAACCGTGGCGACGCGTCTGGAAGCGACGCTAGACCTGGACACCGTACTGACGATCCTCGTGGAGCGCGCGGTCGAACTCACCGGGGCCAGCGGTGGCGGGCTGTTTCTCTGGGACGCGGGGGCCGAGCGGCTGACGATCCGCAAAGGGGTCAACACCACGCCCCAGATGCCCACCGGCATGGCCGCCGGCGAAGGGCTGACCGGGCAAGCCTTCAGCACCCGGCAGCCGCAGATCCACAACAGTTACCTCCATGCCGAAACCGCCATTCCCGCCGCCACGGCGACCGGCATGACCAATGCGCTCTCCATCCCCCTGCTGCGCCAGGGGCAGGCTTTCGGCGTGCTGTCGGTCTTCAGCCGCTTGTTCAAGCCTTTCACGCCGCAAGATGCCGATCTGCTGACCTTGTTCGGCAGCCAAGTCACGGTGGCGCTCGACAACCACACGCTCTACATGACGGTCTTGCGCCAGCAGCAGCAACTGGACAGCATCATCAACGCCCTGCACGACGCGCTGGTGGTCTATGACCGCGAATTACGCATCGTGCTGATCAACCCCGCCGCTGTGGAGCTACTGGGCATCAGCGCGATGGTGGTGGGCAAAGAGCGCGCCGAAGTGCTGCAACACCCGCAAGCCTACACCCGCTACCGGCTCGAACGCCTGCACGACTGGCCGCGCACCATGCTGACCGTGCTGAACAAAGGGGTGACATTGGCCGGCAGCACGCTGGTCCACAGTGATCCGGTTCGCACCATCGAGAGTTTCTATAGCCCCTACCGCGACGAGACCGGCGCAGTCGTCGGCGTGATCGCCCTGGCCCGCGACACGAGCGGCGCGCAAGAATTGGAGCGGTTGCGCGCCGAGCTAGAAGTCGCCCGCCGGCAAGATGATTTTCTGTCTATCGCCGCGCATGAACTTCGCACGCCGGTCACGGCGATCAAAGGCTTTGCCGATTTGCTGGCCCGCCGCGTCAAGCCGGGCTATGTGACCGGCGAACGTGACAGCCAGATGCTAGGGTCGCTGCTGGCCCAAATCGGGCGGCTTTCGACGTTGGTCAATGATCTGCTGGATGTGGGGCGCATGGGCGCGGATCAGATCACCTTTAGCTGGGAGGTCTGCCCGGTAGACGTGGTGCTGCGCGCCGCGCTCGACAGCGTGCGCCCCATCGCCGGCCCACGCGAAACCGACCTGCGGCCCGTCAGCGGCCCGGCGGCCCAGGTGTACTGTGACCGGGCGCGCTTGGAACAGGTGTTTATCAACTTGTTGACTAACGCGCTCAAATATGCGCCCAGCGGCCCGATCACCAGCACCATCAGCGTCCACGACGGCTGGGTGCGGGTGGGGGTGCGGGACCAGGGAGTAGGCATCGCCCCCGCCGACATCCCGCACCTGTCCGAGCGCTTCTACCGCGCCCATGATGTGTATGC
>JALYUO010000363.1 GCA_030853735.1 Chloroflexota bacterium | reverse complement strand
CGCCTGCGGGCTGTCTACCGCCTTCCGCAGATCCAGCAGGGCCAGGGTCTCGGCGGCGGGCACCCAGAGCGCGGCGGCGGCCACTTGGCCCAACCGGAGTTCGACGGCAGGCCGCCCAGCCGTGGTCGCCCGCACGATGACAGGCAACGGACGCGCCGGCTGCTGGGCACGATGGCGGCGCAACAAGGCCAACAATGCCTGCTTCAGCCGCAGCGCATCGCCCAGCACAGTCGGCAGCGTAGCGGGCACATCCCAGGTTACAGCGCCGCCCAGCTGCAAGCGCAGCACCGAGTCGCCGGCGAGATCAGCGAGGATGGCCGCCAAATCGAACGGCCGCACCTCAATCGCGACCAGCGCCTCATCTAGGCGCGACAATTCCATCACGTTGTCAATCACCGCTTCCATGCGGCGCGACTCGGTGAGGATGGTGTCGGCGTAGCGGGCTACCGGGCCGCTCGGATCGGGCGCACGGCGCTGCAACAGTTGGGCATAGCCGCCAATCGAAGTAATGGGCGTGCGGAGCTGGTGGCCGATGACCGACTGCAAGCGCGCTTTATGGCGGTGGAATTGGTCCAGCGTGCGCTCACACTGGCGTTGGCGCACGGCCAGATCGCTGTCTTCCAGGGCGGCAGCGACGGCGCGGGTCAGGCTGTCCAGCAGCCCCTCTTTTTCAGGATCAAGGGCCGCCACATCGTCATGCCAATAGAGGTTCAGCAAGCCCAACAACGTCCCCGTAGCCGCACTTTGCACCGGCAATGCAACAAAAGTATGGAGATCCGCCGCGACCGCCACCGGCAGGGGCAGGCCGTTGGGCGTGTTGAGCCGGCGAAACAGGCGCAGGGGGGTCAAATCTTGCAGCGGCGGGGGGGTATGGGCGGCCCACGGCACTTGGTCCGCGACCGGCGTGTGCGGGCTGAGGCCACGGGCGACGCGCACATGAAGCGTGTCCGTTTCCGGCAGCAGCACCAGGAGGGTGCCGGCCGCCGCCCCGCTAATCGCCAGCGCCATGTCTAGCAAGCGGGGCAGGATCGTCGCCGCATCGGTGCGGTCGCCCAATGCCTGCCACAGCTGGGTGCTGTGGGCCAACAGGCTCTCGCGGGCGTGGCGATGTTCAGTCATGTACTGGGCATTCGCCAGCGGTACGGCCAATGTCTGTTGCAGGGCCAAGATTTGCTCATCGTCCACTGCGCTAAATGCGCCGGCTTCGCGCCGCGCCAGGAGCAATACCGCCGCTGTGCCGTCGTTACTCGGCACGGGGATCGTCAACAGGGATCGCATCCCGCTGCCGGCAAACAGATCGCCGATTCGCACGCCGGCCGCCTGCATATCGGGGATGTGGAGCAAGCCTGCACCGGGCGACCAGGGATCGATCAGCGTGGCGGGCGTGATATAATCCGGCAAGTCGGCCCCCACAGCGGCCAAGCCATAGCGCACCGCCAAGCGCAATTCGCCGGGGTGATCGCCTTCCAGGGTGACCACCAAGCCGACATCGTGCGGCAGCACCTCTTGCAGCAGCGCGTGCAAGCGCACCAGCAGTTCATCGCGGTCCAGATAGGGCACCAGTTTTTCCAGCACTTGATGGGCAAACGCCGTGGGAGACAGCAACATTGCACCCGAATCGGGGCGGGGCGTTATGTGAATCGTGGATGTCTCACTCTGTGGCATGGGTCTATTTCGCCTAATCGTAGTGCCAATCCCATTGCGCCCTCCCCTGCGGAGGGTGGCTGCGATCTCTTGTGGAAGCCCTGCAAGCAAGGTTCATGCCAAGTGGGGCAGAATCTGGCGCAACGGCACGGACGACAACACGGAGCCCCCCTCCTACAGGTTTCGCGCTGAGTAGTTATTCGCTCATCATCTTATCCGACACATAGAGGGCCGGCTGTAGGGCCATAATGCATCGTGCGCCGCGGCAAGAAAACCCCCCGTCCCTGAAAGAGAGATGGGGGTGGGAGATGCACGCCAGCACAGGCTTAGGAGGAGAGATCGTAATCTTTCAGCTTGGCGTAGAACTCCGGGCGGGCCACGCCGAGCAGCTTGGCCGCTTCGCTGCGGTCGCCGCGCGCCTGATCCAGGGCTTCGACCAGCGCCAGCCGCTCGGCTTCGGCCAGAATGTCGCTGAGGGCCGTCCGTTCGCGCACCATGCGCGTGAGGTCGAGGAACTTGCGCTCGGTGTAGGGCGAGAAGAGCAGGTGGTGGCTGGTGATGATGCTGCCCTGCGACATGACCACGGCGCGTTCGATGGCGTTTTCCAGTTCGCGCACATTGCCCGGCCAGTCGTAGCCTTGCAGCACGATCAGCGCCTCTTCGGAGATGCGGGCGGGAGCCGAGGTCGCGCTATAGCGGTGCTTGTCGAGAAAATGCTCAACCAGGAAGGGGATGTCCTCTTTGCGTTCGCGCAACGGCGGCATATCTACTTCGATGACCGCCAAGCGATAGTAGAGGTCGGCGCGGAACCGCCCGGCCTCCACCTCTTCTTTCAGGCGGCGGTTGGTCGCGGCGATCACCCGCACATCCACTTTGATCGGCAAGCTGCCGCCGACGCGCTCAAACTCGCGCTCCTGCAAGACACGCAACAATTTGCGTTGCGTGCTGAGGGTCATTTCGCCGATCTCATCCAGAAAAATCGTGCCTTTGTGCGCCATCTCAAAGCGGCCCTTGCGCTGGGTGAGCGCGCCGGTGAAGGAGCCTTTTTCGTGGCCGAACAGTTCGCTTTCGAGCAGCGACTCCGGCAAGGCCGCGCAGTTCACCTTGATCATCGGGCCGTGGCGATACTGTGAATTGCTGTGGATGGTTTGGGCCACCAACTCTTTGCCGGTGCCGGTCTCGCCGGTGACCAGGATCGTGGCATCGGTGCCGGCGGCGCGCCCGATCATCTTGTAGATCGTCTGCATGGCCGCGCTGCTGCCGATGATGCGTTCAGCAGGATCGCGTTGGCCGAGCTGATTGCGGAGATTGCGGACTTCACGGGTCAGTTGCTGGCGCTCAAAATAGCGTTGGATGGTCAGCAGCACTTCGTCCAACTGGAAGGGCTTGGTGATATAGTCGTAGGCACCCAACTGGGTGGCTTGGATGGCAATGGTAGCCGAGGTGTAGGCCGTCATCAAGATAATGGGCACATCGGTCTTCTTGGCGTGCATTTCGCGCAGCACCGCCAAGCCGTCCATCTCCGGCATCTGAATGTCCATCATGATCAGGTCATAGCCGTCTTCAGCCAGCGCCTTCAGCACCTGCCCGCCGGTTTCGGCCTCCGAAATACGGAAGCCTTCGCCTTCCAAGAAATCGCGCAGCAAGGCGCGGATGGTCGGCTCATCGTCGGCGATCAGGATGTGCTTGCCGCGCAGGTCTAGCGTCGGGGTTGCCTCCGCCACAGGCAGCGGCGTGTCCCCTGCGCCGTCCTTTGCCGCCGCGCCGTTCACGGTCTGTTTCTTTACCAAAGACTCCCTCCAGCTCCGCCGGGTCGCCGGCCCGGACCAGGGCTATTATAGAACATGCGCTTGCTGCGCGTCAACTGGGCGCACGCCGCCGTTACGCCCGGCTGCGGACGGCAGGGGTAGCAAGATGCTGAACTCGCTGCCGACACCGGGCGTACTATGCACCGCGATGGTGCCGCCATGAGCGGTGACGATTTCGCGCACAATCGCCAGACCGAGGCCGGCTCCATGCCCGCCGCCGGCCCGCGAGGGGTCGGCCTGATAGAAGCGATCAAAAATATGCGCGACGGCATCCGCCGGGATGCCGCTGCCGGTGTCCCGCACAAAGATACGTAAGCCTGCGCCGGCGGGTTGCATACCCAGCGTCACCGTGCCGCCCGCTGGGGTGTGGCGCAGCGCATTGTCGAGCAAATTGGTCAGGGCGCGCTGCAACCCCGGTACATCCACCGCTACCAGGGGAGCCGGCGTGGTGACGACCTGGAGTTGCACCCCCTGCGCGGTGGCCTGCGGTTGCAGCCCCTGCGCGGTCTGGGCCAGCAAGGGCGCGAGGTCGGTTGGCACCAACGCCAGGGGCGTGGACCGGCCCTCGAAGCGCGCCAGATCCATGATGTCGGCCACCATGCGCGCCATACGCTGCGCCTCGTTGTGGATCACGCCGGCGGCGATGCGAAAGCCTTCCGGGTCGCGCACCGCACCATCGAGCATGGCTTGCGAAAAGCCCTGGATCGAGGTGAGGGGCGTTTTCAGATCGTGCGACACGTTCGCCATCAAGTCACGTTGGGCTTGGCGACTCTGTTGCACCGCGCCGGCCATCTGGTTGAAGTCGGCGGCCAGCGCCTGCATCTCCACCGAGCCGAGCGCGGGAGCTTGGTGCGCGTAGTCACCTTGCGCGATAGCATGGGCGGCGCGCGTCAGGCCGGCAATGGGCCGCGTGAGCGAGCGGGCCAACACGCCCCCTAGCGCCACCGCGCCCAACCCGGCCAACAGGGCAAAAATCAAGAAGCGACCGATGAAGTCGGTCCAGACGGCGTTATCCGGTGCTTGCTGGGCCAGCACAAAGTAGGCTTGGGGCCGGCCTGGCGCGGGGGTATAATTCGTGTTCGCGAGCCGTTGCAGCGTGCGGGGCGGCGCGGCGGCGTAAATCCAAGTCGGGCCACGCGGTTCCAGGGTGAGCGTGCCGGTGAAGGCAACCGCCGGATTGGGATCGGTCAGCGACGCTGCCGGCAAGGCAATGACATCGTTCTTCCAAGTGCCGGCACCGCGGTTACTGTCAAAGCTGATGCGCCCGTTCGCAGTGACGACCAGCAAGCGGTATTTGGTCGTGTTACCGAGCACAGCGAGCAAATCCTCGGCCCCGATCACAATATCTTGCCGTTGTTGCGTGATCCCTTTGGCGATTTGCGGACCGATGAGATAGAGGGTGGTTTTGAGTTGCAGATAGGCATCGTTGCGCCGCGCGTTAATACTCAGTACCAAGTAGGCCGCCGTCGCCAGCAGCAAGGCCGGCAAGACGACCGCGATATAGCTGGCAATGATCCGCCCGCGCAAAGTTGTGAGCATGGTGCCCTGTCTATTCTGCCGCCGGCGGCGGGTCTAAGACCAGCTTATAGCCGGTGCCGCGCACAGTTTGGATCGCTAAGTCGGAGCCGGTCAGCCGTTCGCGCAGGTGGGCGACATGGACATCCACCGTGCGCGTATCGCCGAAATACTCATAGCCCCAGACCTCGTTCAGCAGCCGGTCGCGGTCCAGAACCAAGCCTAGATGGGTGATAAACATCCGCAGCAGATCGAACTCTTTGCTCCGCAGGGTCACGAGTTGGCCGGCCACGGTCACTTCGTGGCGCGCCACGTCGAGCGTGGTGTTGCCCAGCGTCTGCGGTGCATCCGCGACGGGAGCCGCCGCCGCCGCCCGGCGCAGGATGGCCTTGACGCGGGCGACCAGTTCGCGTGGGTTGAACGGCTTGCCCAGGTAGTCGTCGGCTCCCAGTTCGAGGCCCACGATGCGGTCCACATCGTCGGTGCGCGCGGTCAGCATGATGATCGGCACGTCGCTTTCGCGGCGCACGGTGCGGCAGACCTCGAAGCCGTCCATGCCGGGCAGCATCCCGTCCAGAATCACGAGGGCCGGTTGCAGGCTGCGGATCAGGCGCAGTCCTTCGGGGCCGTCATGCGCCGTGGCGACGCGAAAGCCGGCGTTTTCCAGGTAGAGTTGGACCAGGGCGACAATCGGGCGTTCGTCGTCTACGATCAGGATCGGTTTTTCGCTCATAGGGCTATTATACCCCAAGCAGACAACTAGAGTAAGGCCGAACGGAGCAACGCACAGGAGCTATGCGTTCTCAGCGTCATGCGCCGAATGGGGCCGCTGCCGGAGTGTGGGAGCGGCCTCCTGGCCGCGATGGGGCGTGTCACACCCCGATCCACTCGCCTGCGCCCCGACCTGTGCGGTGCGGGCAGGCTATCGCGGCCAGGAGGCCGCTCCCACCGTCCGAGATAACTCTTTCACCAAATCCCCAGCCAGGAGAACGCATAAGCCCTGGAGCAACGTATAGCATAAAAGTCCTGTTACGGTCCTAGTATGGGGCAAAACACTTGCAGAAGCGGGGGGCATTGGCCTACAATGAGGCTGAGGCTAGGATGCCGGAGCCTGCTCACGTTTCTAGTGGATCGTCATAGTTATCGTCCTGCCGTGTCCCAATCTGCTGGTATTGTTGGAGTACCCTGTCTGTGTGGACGCGCCCCGTCTTTCGCCTCGCTTTCGCGCCGGAAAGCGACGCACCTGATTTTGACGAGACCGGCAGCCCGCTGTTGCTCAGTGGGCTGCTGACCTTGCTGCGCTGGCTGACGGCGGGCGTGGCAACGGCGACGTTGGGCGCGCTGGCGCAGTCCACGGGCCGCCCCTGGCCCTGGCAAGACCCCCCCACCGGCAGCCTGATCTTGGTCTACATCCTGGGGGCGGGCCTGCTCTTCCTGCTAATGGCCCTGCTGCCGCACCGCCCACTGTGGCTGATCGATCTCAGCTTTGGCTTGGATTTCGCCGTGCTGGGCCTGCTGTCGCTGATCGATGGCGGGGCGACGGCGCTGTTGATCTTGCCGGTGGTGTTTGCCGTGGGCATCTTGCGGAATGTCTGGACCGGGCTGATCGCCGGGCTGCTGTTCGGGTTGCACCTCATCCCCATCTGGCCGCCCGGCCGTGGGCTGGCCGACCTGCCGCCGAGCAGCCAAGCGGTACTGTTTGGCCTCTACACCGTGCTGACGCTGGTGTGGGTCAGCTTGGTGGCCGGCAGCAACGCGCAAGTGGTGCGCCGGCGTGCGCGCAAAGCCCACCACGATGGCCGGCGCGCCCAGGAACGCTATCGCCTGGCCTTGCAGCGGGCCAAAGGCGTGTACAGCGTGACCTACACCCTCAGCGCCACCCTCAACTACGAGAGCGTCCTTAAAGCGATCTTCGAGGAGTTTGTCCGCATTTTGCCTTTCGATGTGGGCATGGTGATGCTGATCGAGCCGGGCAGCAACTTGCTGTTTGTCTCCGGCTCCTACGGCCTGCACAAAGAGGAAGTGGGGCTGAAACTGAGCGCCCGCACCGGCCAGATCGGGCGCGCTATCGCCAGTGGCACCCCGGTGATCATCCGCGACCTGCGCGCCGAGGAAGAACTGATCGAGTGCTGGCCGCGCTTGGCCGGCTTCGGCAACGCGCTGGTCATTCCGCTGCGTTCGCGCTTTGAGCTATACGGCGTGATCATCACGGTGGTGGAAAAAGGTCGCTATGAGGAGGAGCAGCTGGAGTTGATGACCGCGCTGGGCAATAACGCGATCATCGCGCTGCAAAACGCGCAACTCTATCAGGCGTTGCGCGACGAACGCGACCGCTTGCTGGCGAAAGAAGACGAGGTGCGCCGCCAATTGGCCCGCGATCTGCACGACGGCCCGGCGCAAACATTGGCCGCCATCGCCATGAATGCCGAGTTCATCAAAAAGTTGATCGCCAGCGCCCCACAGCGCGTGGGCACCGAGTTGGACGAGCTGGCTGACATGGCCCGCCGCGCTAATGCCGATGTGCGGACGCTGCTGTTCGAGTTGCGCCCGGTGATCCTGGAAAGCAGCGGCCTCGTCGCCGCCCTCAGCCATTATGTGCAACGCTTCCCCAGCGAGGATCTGCCACGGGTCCACTTTCACGGCGAAGAGGTGGGCTTGCGCCTGGCCCCGACCGCCGAGACGACGGTGTTTAACGTGGTGCAGGAATCGATCAATAACGCCAAAAAGCACGCACGGGCGCGCAACATTTGGGTGAGCCTCAAGACGCTGGGCAATCGCTTGGTGATCCAGGTGCAGGACGATGGGCAAGGCTTCGATGTGGCGCAGCAGCAAGATGCAGCCACGCGGCGCGGCTCCTACGGCCTGCTCAATATGCGGGAACGCGCCGAGTCGGTAGACGGCAGCATCGGCATCGCCTCCACGCGCGGCAGCGGCACTACCGTCACCCTGACGGTGCCGCTGTTGACCGCAGCCTAAGCTCCTCCGGGCGACTGGAACTCGCCGCTACCGCTACGAAGCTCGCCTACGCGGGCTGGAGCCGTGGCAGATCGTAGTATCTGCCGTTTAGGACGGATCTGGTCGCCCCGGCCTCCCGGTTCGCCTAGTGCCAGCCCGCGTAGGCGGGCTTCGTACGCCTCGGCCTCCCCGTTCGCCTAGCTCCCAGCCCGCGTAGGCGGGCTTCGTAGCGGTAGCGGCGAGTTCCAGTCGCCCCGGCTCCCCGCCTCGTCTGGCCTAATTTTCGAGGCAATCACCCGGACACTTTACATTTCTTGCTTGCATTCCCCAGCCCGCTAGTGCTATACTGAGGCCACGCGCACCATCCTTACCAGTTCGCGTAATGTCCACGCACTGAGGAGAGCTATCGTGACCCCTGGCCCCTATAGCGTTCCGCTTGCTGATCAAGCGGCGGCTACGCCGCCGATCCCTGGCGGCTTCGAGGGGCTGCGGGCGGCGGATGTGCAAGACCTCTATGACGCGGTGGGGCGCATTGTCGCCAAGCAGGCCACGGCGCTGCGGCGCTTGGGCGCGGATGCCGAAGGTCGCCTGCGGTTGGCGCAAGTCGAAGGCCAGCAGTTGGGCCGCTTTCTCGATGAAGTGCGCTACCGCATTCAGTATCAGGACGGCACAAGCCCGCCGCCGGCCGAGTTGCCCAGCGAGGAGCAGCGCTTGGCCGGCCGCGCCGATGAACTGCGCCGCGCACAAAGCCGCCTGGAACACCTCAGTCGGCGTATCGCGTGGTTTGTGCGCCAAATGGAGGCCAGCGCCGAGCGCATGGGCGAACCGGCCGCCGGCGGGGACGAAGCCGACCCGTGGGCGGCTTTGGTGCGTGAGCAGTTGGTGCAGGGCCAAGAGGCCGAACGGGCGCGCTTGGCCCGCGAGGTCCATGACGGACCGGCGCAGGCGCTGACCAACACGCTGTTGCGCCTGCAATTTGTGGAGAGCGCCCTGGCCGCCCGCCCTGACGAAGCGGCGCGCGAACTGGCTTTGCTCCGCACGGCGGTGCGCGAAAGTCTGCGCGATGTGCGCCGCTTCCTGTTCAACTTACGCCCCGCCTCGTTGGGCGCTGTGGGCTTGGTCGGCACATTGCAGCGGCTGATCAGCGAGTACCGCGACTATACGGGCCTGCCAGTCGAAGCCACGCTGCCGGAAAACCTGGACTTGGGCCGTGAAGCCGAACTCGTGGTATTTCGCGTGGTGCAGGAAGCGCTACACAATATCCATAAACACGCGGCGGCGAGCCGTATTCTGATCGAAGTCGCACGCCAAGCGGAGGGTTGGGCCGTTCATATCGCCGACGACGGGCGCGGCTTTGCAGCCGACAGCGCCGGCGGGGAAGTACATTCGGGCCTCGTCGGCATCCGCGAACGCGCCGCGATCATCGGCGGCAGCCTGGATGTGCAGAGCCGGCCCGGCCACGGCACCCGTCTAACCCTTACGATTCCGGTAGTCGTGCCCGACCGAGCCGGGCCGACCCCCCAGCAGCCAGGAGGATAACCCCATGGACCGTTCGCGTGTCGTGATTGTAGACGACCATCCCCTGTTCCGCCAGGGGGTGCGCTATACATTGGAAGCCTCCGGCGAGTTTGAGATCGTGGGTGAGGCCGCCGATGGGCAGCGCGCCATCCAGGTGGCCGAGTCCACGAACCCGGATGTGATGCTGGTGGACATCAACCTGCCGGGCCTTAACGGGCTGGAAGTGGCGCGCGT
The DNA here is from genome assembly GCA_030853735.1 of Chloroflexota bacterium. Taxonomy (GTDB): domain Bacteria; phylum Chloroflexota; class Chloroflexia; order QHBQ01; family JAICKM01; genus JAICKM01. The sequence continues at coordinate 5,692 of JALYUO010000363.1, read as the reverse complement.
GGTGCGCCGCCGCCTGCCGCAAACCGCGCTGATCATCCTCACCGTCTACGAAGACGACGAGCAACTGTTCAACGCGATCAAGGTTGGCGCGGCGGCCTACTCGCCCAAAGACATCAGCCCAGAGCAGTTGCTCCAGATCACGCGCCTCGTCGCGCAGGGCCACTATCTGATCAACGAAAACGTGCTGTCGCGGCCGTTCGTCGCCTCGCGCGTCCTCAAACAGTTCCGCGAACTGGCCTCGGTGGAGCAAGAGGGCCACATGGTCTTTGCCCCGCTGACCGGGCGCGAGGTCGAGATCCTCGACTGTATCGCGCGGGGCCGCTCCAACAAGCAGATCGCCATGGACCTCAACATCAGCGATCAGACGGTGAAAAACCATATCACGGCCATCCTCCGCAAGCTGAACGTCAACGACCGCACCCAAGCCGTCATCTACGCCATGCGCCACGGCTGGATTCGCGTGGGGGATGATCAGTAGCAGGCAACGGGCAGCGTGAGGTGCGCTGTAGGCATACAATTCATTGTGGGTTACGCGTGGAACCCGTGCTATAGAAAAGGCTGATGCTGAGGGATCAGGTATAGTTGCCGCCGATGGAAGCGGAATCAACCATCACGTCCTCACGGTTCCCGCTGCCCCACATCCGCGTGCCGATGCACCGACACGGCATAGTTATCGGCTTCGGTCCAGGGGCGGCGGTCCCAGGTGGCGTAGCGTTCGGCGAGGCGCAGGCCGGCGGCGGTGGCGAGGCGATCATAATCAGCCAGGGTGAGATAGCCGGAAGCGATTTGGAAGCCGGCGATCAGCACACCGCCGGGGGCGAGGTGCCGAACCATGTTGCCGACGACCGCCTGCTCGGTGCCGGCGGCTAGGAAGATCATCACATTGCCGGCCATGACAATGGCCTCGAATTGGCGGCCCACATCCACCGTCGCTAGATCAGCCAGATGCCAGGGAATGGCCGGACCGTTGCGCCGCGCCGCCGCCAGCATCTCGGCATCCACATCCACGCCCACCACGTCTATGCCGCGCCGGGCCAGTTCGATGCCCACGCGCCCGGTGCCGCAGCCCGCGTCCAGCACGGTCGTTGGTGCGTAGTGCTCGACAAAATCGGCCTCACCATGCACGTTTTCGCCCGCCGCTGCTCGTCGGGTATAGGTTGCGTCATAGGCATCGCCACGCGGGGCCGCTGTGTTCAGCCAGCGATTCGTCGGATCTGTGGACATGGGTGGCCCTCCGGGCGTAATGCGTAAAACGTAAAACGTAAGGTAACTCGTTAGCCAATGGCTAATGGCAACGCCGCCGTATAGGAGTTCAGTGTAGTGGCAGCAATCGGCGCAGTGCCGCCGGTTGTAGAATCCCCACGACGACTCCCGTGGGGATAACTATCCACAGGTAGTCATTCCACAGGTAGTCGTTCATAGGAGTTTGTCCCAACGAAATCGCTTGCACCTCATGGAGCCAAAACGCCACGACCGTCGCCAGCGCCCAGGTTCCGCTCGCAATCACCACCCACCAGCCGGCGCGTGGCGAACAGGGGCGCAGCACCAGGAATTGGCCCACCCCGATGCCCGCCCCCCACACCGCCATGCCCAAAACCCACAGCCACATACCGGGTGCCCCGTGCGGCGGGATCACCCGCAGCTCCCAGTGCAGGTCTTCGTACAGTGGTCCGACGACTGCCCCACCGATGGCTGCCCCCAGGATGGTGACCCCGATCCAAGCGCGCCCTCCGGCCAAGCGGCCGGCTACGGCGAGGTACTGGCCGATCCCGATCACCACACCCGCTAGCAACCCGCTAATTGTGCCGCTGTACACAGCGTCCGCCACCGACATGGGCGGCGCATCAATCACGCCTATCACCGGGTCATACAACCCAGGCGCGAAGATCGTCAGCCCCAGGATGGCAGCGATGGTCCAGAACGCCACGGTCCGCGTATCCAGGATTGGGAGGGCCATAGGGCTAGATTCAGTCTCCGTTACAGCCATGCCGCATCTCCCATCGCTGATATATTGCCGCCCAGGGTCGTGCCTGCTTACTTACAGGAGTTACGCGGTCGCCTTCTTTTCAAGCGTGAAAACGTGCAGATTTCGCAAGATTCTAGGCGTGACCGCGTAACTCCTGTAATTCAACACTCAACACTCAACACTCAACACTTAACACTCGCCGTCAGCCGCGCCGGCCAAACTCGCGCTCCAATTGCAGCGCGCTCAGGTGCAGCATGGTGGGGCGGCCATGCGCGCAGAGACGCGGAAAGTGGCACGTTTCGAGTTGGGCGACTAGGGCGCGCATCTCATCCTGGCCGAGTGACTTACCGGCGCGCACCGCACTATGACAGGCTAGTGTGATCACCAGTTGGTCGCGCCAGCGATCCGGCGGGCTGCCGATCAGCAGTTCGTCCAGCAGTTCCAGCAGCCCGCCCAACGAGACCCGTTCGGCATAGAGCGCGGGCACAGCGCGCACCAACAGCGCCGGCTGCGGATCGCGTACCAGCTCGACCTCGAAGCCCACCCCGGCCAACAACGGCAGGATCGGCTCAATTTCGGCGCGCTGGGCGGGCGGCAGTTCCACCGTCAGCGGGTGCAGCAGGGGCTGGACAGCCACGCCGCGCCCGGCGCGCACCTCGCGGTCAAAGCGTTCGTAGAGCACCCGCTCATGGGCCGCGTGCTGATCGATCAGGAACATCCCGTCCGGCCCTTCGGTGATGATATAGGTGTTTGCCACCTGCCCGATCACGCGCAACGGCGGCAGCGTGCCGGCCCCACCGACCGTGGGCAGGGGACCGAGCGGGTCGGTGGCAGTCGCCGCTCCTGTCGGGCCGGAGGGCGCGTCAGTATCAGTATCCACCAACGGCGGCGCAGCGTTGCCGCCCCCTTGCCAGCCCAACGCGGGCGCGGCATAACCGCCGAACAGATCACTCTGCTGCGATTGCGGATTACGGATTGCGGATTGCGGATTGGTGGTCGGGGTGGGCGGGAGGCTGCCGTTGACGTAGGAGCGAGTGGACCCGCCATCGGTCGCGGTGCTGCCGGCTGCGCCCACGCTGCCCAGCATGGCGCTTTCGTTGCCGCCGCCTAGCTCCCAGCCGTTCGCGCCTTTGGTGCCGAAACTGGGCACCGGGCTGTGGGCGGCCAGCGCGGCGCGCACAGTCTTTTGCACGGCCACAAACACCGTGCGCTCCTGGCGAAACTTGACCTCGCTTTTGGTCGGATGCACGTTGGCATCCACGTCGGCGGGGTCCACACGCACATTCAACACGGCGATGGGGTGGCGACCCACCATCAGCAGGCTGTGATAGGCTTCTTCCAGGGCATAGGTGAGCATCCGGCTGTTGATGGCGCGCCCATTGACGAAGAAATGCTGCGCCTGCCGATTGGTACGGCTGACCGACGGCGGACTGACATAGCCCCAGACACGCGCGCCGGCGGGGGCTGCATCGTCGGCCGGCGCATCGGGCGCGGGGGCGGGAGCGCGGCGCGGACCGGGCAACGCGGTCGGATCGGTCCAATCGGCGAACGGATCGTCGGAGAGGGCCGGTTCCGTATCGGGAAGCGTGCCCACCGGCAGCATGGAGCCGGCGATGTCCGCGCCGTAGACTTGACGGATCGCGTCGCGCAGGTCGCCGTTGCCGGGCGAGGTGAACACTTCTTTGCTGTCGCTGATCAAGCCGAAGCGAATGGCCGGGTAGGCCAGCGCATATTGCTGCACCAGCGTTGTCACCTGGGCCGACTCGGCCGCCGCCGATTTGAGGAACTTGAGGCGCGCCGGCACGTTGAAAAACAGATCGCGCACGGTGACGATGGTGCCACGCGGGGTGCCACGCGGGCCGGGCACGCCGGGCACGCCCCCCTCGACGGTCATCTCTGCGCCCATCTCGTCGTCCGGGGTGCGGCTGGTGATGGTAACGCGGCCCACGGCGGCGGCGCTGGCGATGGCCTCGCCGCGAAAGCCGAGCGTGTAGAGGGCGAATAGCTCTTCGGCGGTGCTGATCTTAGAAGTCGCATGGCGCACAAAGGCCAGCGGCAACTCCGGCGCGGGGATGCCCTTGCCGTTGTCTGTGATCCGCAGGAACGGCTGCCCGCCGCCACGAATCTCAACCCGGATCTCGGTGGCCGCCGCGTCAATGGCATTGTCCATCAGTTCTTTGATCACCGAAGCGGGCCGCTCGATGACCTCGCCGGCGGCGATTTTGGCGGCTACCGCCGGGTCCAGCAATTGGATAGGCATAAGTTCTGGCTCCTGCGCCGATGGGGGCGCGGCTTTCTAGCGTTCTGCGCTTATTGTACCACAGTCGTACCGCTTTCGGCTTTGGCGGTTCCGACTTGCGCCCGCTGCCCGCGTAGGGATTATTGGCTACACAGAGGGCACATCCAACATATCTCCTCTAGGAAGAGGAAAGCGGAAAAGGCGACACAGCGCGGCAGATTGCTACACCGGCTGTACCGTAGGCGGTATACGGCGTGTTTGCTGCGAACACCTCTGGTAGCCCTTTCGATTGCCGGCAGGCGGTGTGTAGGGCCGCAATGAATTGCGACCCTACACGCCGATAGCGCAGATTGAATAGGCCCGGTATAACACGTTACCCGGCTTACAAAACAGACACAGCGCCCAGTGTGCTTGACAGCCCGACCCCGGCTGTGCTATAAAACCCAGGACAACTGCATAATGCAAACGCGATGAAAAGGCAGAGTAGGACGATAGCGTGGGAGACAGAGAGCCGCAACGCTGAGAAGCGGCACCCGGCCGGCCCGTCTGAAGTGCGCCGTGGAGCGGCTGCCCGAACCCGCCGCCGGCGGCAGTAGGCACAGACGGAACGCGCCCCGTAAGCGGCGCACGAGTCGGCCCGCGCAAGCGGCAGCCCGACTCCCGGAGATGGCCGACCGCGAGGGGGTCATGAACAAGGGTGGTATCACGCGGCATTTTCGCCCCGTCCCTGGCTGTTGAGGGGCGGGGTTTTTGTGTTGCGCGAATCGTTCACCGCAAAGACGCGCAGCACGCGAAGAATTGGACGGGGTTGGGAGTGACATTGGAGCCGGAAACGCTAGATATTGTGCAATTTGGCCTGGGTGGGGTGGGGCGCGCTTTGATCGGGCAGGTGCTGGCGGCAGCCGACCGCTATCCGTGGCTGCGCTATGTGGGTTTGGGCGACCGCTCCGGGTTTATCTGGCGACCCGACGGTTGGAGCGCGGGCGAATTGCGCGACTTGCTGGCGGCCAAAGCGGGCGGTGCCTCGCTGCGCCAAGCCTGGAGCGGCAGCCGGCAGGCGGCGGGCGTGTTTAGCCAGGAACGGCTAGAGCGGGGCCCAGCGATTGTCGAGCCGTTTCGCGCAGCGGCGGCGGGCGGCGGCTTGGCCGTGGTAGACGTGACGGCGGAGCGCAACACCTATCCCGCGCTGCTGGCGGCACGGGCGGCGGGGGCGCACCTCGTCTTGTGCAATAAATGGCCGTTAGCCGAAGATCAGGACCGCTATGATGCGCTGTTGGCGGGCGGTCCCGGTCGCTTACTATATGAGACGACGGTCGGCGCGGCGCTGCCGGTGTTGTCTACCCTGGATGGGTTGCTGCTAGCCGGCGATGAGGTGCAGGAGATCCAGGCGGCGATCAGCGGCACGCTGGGCTTTGTGACCAGCGAAATCGAGGCTGGGCAGCCGTTCAGCGTGGCCTTGCGCGATGCCCAGACGCGCGGCTATACCG